>CAYZUR010000328.1:0-1887 GCA_964481535.1 uncultured Spirochaetaceae bacterium
TTATGAAGAAGTGGTGGGACTATATGTCAGACCTTATGGTAGTTCATGAAGATAATTCACCTGTGTGTGTTCCACTGATTGAAGTCTTTCATCTCGATTAATAAATAAAGGAAATGTGTAATGAGTAAGAAAACTACAGTAGGCATTTTTGGTATTGGATTAGATACCTATTGGGATCAGTTTAAAGGGCTAAAAGATAGATTAGAAGGATATCAAGCCATCGTCGTAAATAAGATGTCGATGAATGAAAATATTGAAATTATCGATGGCGGTCTTGTTGATACCCCAGTAGGTGCAAAAAAGATAGGAGAAATGTTTAGAGAGAAAAAGATAAGCGCACTCTTTTTATACATTTCAACCTATGCCCTGTCTCACACAGTTCTCCCTGTTCTTCAAGCTGTAGATGTTCCCCTTATTATTCTCAACTTACAACCAGTTGCAGCAATCGATTATGAGGCATTCAATGCATTAGAAGATAGGGGACTAATGACTGGTGAATGGCTTGCTCATTGCCAAGCGTGTAGTGTCCCAGAAATTGCCCATGTGTGCAACATTGCAGATATTAATTATGATATCGTTACTGGCTATCTTGAAGAAAAAGAGGCATGGGATGAGATATATAGCTGGCTTGCAGCAATTGATGTAAAGGTGAAATTACAAGATACCCGCATTGGAATCCTTGGCCACTACTATAACGGAATGCTTGATGTCTACACAGATGTTACTAGAGCCGCTATTGTATTTGGATCTCACTTTGAACTTTTGGAAATCGATTCGCTTAAGGCTCTGAGAGACAATGTCACCCCTGTCCAAATTGATGAGAAATTGGGTGAGTTTCACTCACAATTTAATGTCTCCCCTGAGTGTGAAGAGGGAGAACTTCTTAGAGCTGCACATACTTCATGTGCCCTTGATGCTTTAATTAGTACAAATGACCTCGGTGCATTGGCTTATTATTATGAAGGGCATGATGGAAATGATCATGAGAATATAGTTACTTCAGTTATTGCTGGCAATACTCTCCTCACAGGAAACCACGTCCCTGTAGCTGGGGAGTGTGAAGTAAAGAACGTTATAGCAATGAAAATCCTAGATCTATTTGATGCAGGTGGCTCATTTGCTGAATTCTATGCGATGGACTTTAATGATGATGTCGTTCTTTGGGGGCATGATGGCCCAGCTCACCCTGCAATTGCCGAAGGAGAAGTCTCGTTAGTGCCATTACCTATCTATCATGGGAAACCTGGAAAAGGATTATCAATTCAAATGAGTGTGAAAAATGGACCCGTAACCCTTCTTGCCTATGTGCAAGGAAGAAATGGGAGTTCATTTCTCCTTGTAGCTCAAGGGGAAGCGGTAGAAGGCCCATCATTAAAGATAGGTAATACGAATAGTCGTTATAAATTTCCCATAGGAGCACGAGCTTTTGTTGACAAATGGTCAAAACAAGGCCCAGCTCATCATAGTGCGATTGGAGTAGGGCACCTAGCGAGTTCTATAGAAAAATTATCTACTTTGTTAAACATTCCTTGCATACGAATCTGTTAAAAAGAAGAGGTGAAAATTGAGTGACCTAATATTAGAACTGAAAGGAGTGACTAAAACATTTCCAGGAGTGAAAGCCCTTGATGATGTACACTTTGATTTACGCCCTGGTGAGATTCATTCCATCATGGGTGAAAATGGAGCTGGAAAGTCAACATTTATAAAAATTATAACAGGGGTGTATACACCTGATTGTGGCCAGATGCTCTTTAATGGAAAACGTGTTGTTATAAACGGAACCAGAGATTCTCAAAAATTAGGAATCGCCGCTATTTATCAGCATGTGACCAGTTATCCAGATTTATCTGTAACAGAAAATATCTTTATAGGCCATGAAGAGGT
>CAYZUR010000328.1:1897-2716 GCA_964481535.1 uncultured Spirochaetaceae bacterium
TATGAATAAAAAAGCTAAAGAACTTTTAGATAGTTTGAGTGCTAATTTTGCCCCAACCATTCGAATGGGATCTTTATCAGTTGCACAACAGCAGATAGTAGAAATAGCTAAAGCACTATCGGTGAATGCGAAAGTAATCATCATGGATGAACCAACAGCAGCCCTCTCCAATAGAGAGAGCGAAGAGTTGTACAGAATTACTACCCAGTTAAGGGATAGTGGTGTTGCTATCATATTTATCAGCCATCGGATGGAAGACTTTGAGCGTCTTGCTGATAGAGTTACCGTCCTTCGTGATGCTAAATATATTGGAACGTGGAAAAAATGTGAAATTGACCATGACCAATTAGTGATGGCGATGGTTGGAAGAGAAATTACTCAGATGTTTCCTAAAAGAGATGTGAAAATTGGAGAAGAAATTCTTAAAATAGATCATCTTGGCCGTCAAGGATTCTTCAAAGATGTAAGTTTTACCCTCCACAAAGGAGAAATAGTTGCACTAACAGGTCTTGTTGGGGCTGGAAGAACTGAAGTGTGTGAAGCTATTTATGGGATTACTCACTCGAGTGAAGGTCATATCTATCTAGGTGGGGAAGAAGTTTCCTTTGCTCATCCGAATCAAGCAATTGAAAAAGGAATCGGCTACTTACCTGAAGATCGATTAGGGGAGGGATTAATACTCGATTGGGAACTCTATAAAAATATAAGTTTAGCGGCTCTTAATAGATTTAGTCGTAAGGGTGTGCTAAACGTTCAAGAAGAAAAAAATATAACTAAAGAAATTAGCGAAAAACTAATGGTAAAAGCAACAAGTGTATT
>CAYZUR010000329.1:0-2710 GCA_964481535.1 uncultured Spirochaetaceae bacterium
GACTTGGAGTTATGGGGTTGATACCCCGTTGCTTGCGGCGGGGAGGCTTCATTTTAATTAAGGGGTCAACTGATCGAATGTTGTCAAATACTCCAACATTATGAAGAGTAATAATTGCTTTTCTCAACTTATGCAGATCATCTTGAGTATCCGATTGCTTTTGTTCCAATGCACCTATTGATTCATTAGCTACATTAAGGGCAATGGAGAGAGATGCCACATCTTTTTTTAGTTGTCCAATTTCTTCAGCCAACATAGTATACTCTTTTTCTCTTTCTTTCCTTTCTTGTTCCACAGTTTTACTGAGGATCTGAACTTCTCCTTTGAGAGCTTTGTTTGTATCAAGGAATTCAATTTGCTTCTCTAATCCTTCAATTTGATATTTAAGGAGGAGGTAATCTTTGTCAGTAGGGGTAGCTTGCTCTTTCTCTGTATCACCATAATTGCAGCAAGCATTGTTTCAAGTAAAGCTCTTTCACTGTTGTAACAGCCTTGGATTTTTGGAGTTTGTCCATCTACATTCATTCTAAAATCGTATTCTAAAAGTTGATCATTTTTAGAAAAATATAATGAAGAAGGGAGGTACTGCAATAGGCCAATATCTTTATAGATGATAGTAATAGAGTTTACCGTAAAAGAGATGTTTGAAGAGTCAATAATGAAGGTGATAGGTGAATAATCTATAATAGACCATCGAGAAATAAGTGAGTGAGATTGTTGTTACTGGTCGTGCTGTTTTAATATGAATACTGGATGAGACACTCATCGCAGCATTAAGTGGAAAAAAAGAAGATAGGAGCAAGATAAAGTAGGGTAATAATGGTAAAGCTAAGGGTGTCTGATACATGTTTTGTCGCATTGTACTTGACTCCATTCTTCTTACGTTTAAAACTAAAAGTAGCAAGGCTAGTTCCACTTCTAACAATACATGATAGAGGTTAAATTCTCAAGATTGAATCTTGTAGGAAAATGCCTACAAGGTGTGATGGTGAAAAACACACAACATAGGCTATTATGAAAGAGATTCCATCTCAAGCTTATCCCTATTTTCTACCATTAATCTAACTGATTCGAGTATAGAGGTATCTACATGCTGGAGAGCTTGATAAATTTTTAATCTCGATCTGTGACTCGTAGAAATAAGTTCTTTTTCTTGAAGCAAAAACTCAACAGGGACATTCAGACATGCAGCTAGGCGAGCGACCTCGTATACTTTAGGTATTCTATTTAAAGATCTTTGCACTTTAATAAGTTCATAGTTTAACCCAGAATCATTAATCAAGGCTTTAAGTGTTGTATTAGGGTCTCGTAAGGCATCAAATTGTTTCCAAAATAAATACCCATCTTCTATTGAATTCATAATCACTCCCACGATTTAGTAATATCTGATATGTATTATAATTAATAAATGGTAGAGAACACAATGGGTAGCATTGTAGGAATTTGCTTACAAAAAGTTGTCTTTTAATAACTCGTTGCTACAATCTTCTATCTATTTAGAAGATTGAAGTTGTATAATTGTTCTATGTATTGGATAAATATGAAAAAGCTTACAATATGTAAATAATCATTATACCATATTGAATAAAAATTTTACCGTAGCCTCTCTACATAAAAATCAAGGAGATCTATTTGTACCAATTTTCAGTACCAGCTAGTGCATTAATCACCTTCTCGTTAATTCAGATCATTTTTATGATAATCCTTATTCGCAATGCTCCTGAAAGGGGCGCGAGAGAACTTGGGTATGTAATCTTAAGTATGACGTTTTATACTATTGGGACAAGTTTTGAATATATGTCGTTGGATTTATCACAAATCATGTTTTGGGTTCATATACAATACATAGGGCTTTCTTGGATTTCTTTCTTTATGATTCATTTTGTAATAAAGTATTTTGATATACGAGTTCCCTTTAAGAAGGTGGTATACTCATTCCTTGCTCTATTATCAACACTGTTCATGGTGATGCAGTTTACCTACAACTTTCACCCCCTTTTCTATACAGATGTTGCATTTCGCCAAATTGGTAATATTGCATACCTCTCATTTACTCCCAAGGTATTTTACTTTCTCATCAAAATACTTCAAGTAATAGCATTAGGTCTTTTCTATTTTTTCAGTGTACAAATGCTTGTTAACCACAAGCAAGCATATAAAAGAAGGGCTATTATTTTGATTATAGCAACCATCATACCTAGTGTTGCGAATATTATATATGTATTGCCTCTCTATACTGCACGAATAGATTTTATCCCTTTTTCTTTTATAGTTTCTAGTTTAATACTGCTCTCATCTTATTATAATGATTCCCTTTTTGGCCCCCTTCCTGTTGCTAAACGATTAGTGTTTGAGTCTCTTTCCGATGGAATTATTATTCTCGATAAAAATGATTCTCTCATTGACTACAATTCTAAGTGTTCTGAGTATATTCCTTCTTTAGTTAATTTTAAGATAGGAGCTCCGATACAAGATTATTTTGCTCAAATTCCTTGTTATGATGAACTTTCAAGAGCAGAATTATATGGATCTGGAGAGTGGGAAGTTATGATAGAGCAATGTGGTGCAGGTGATGAAAAAACGTATTTTGAAGTAAGGGTGCTGCCCATACAGACGGGAACTACAAAAGGAACCTCGATACTTATTAGAGATGTTAGTGAGCGCTGTGTGTTGCAAGGGGCACTACGGGACTCGTTCGATAGATTAGTAG
>CAYZUR010000330.1:0-2709 GCA_964481535.1 uncultured Spirochaetaceae bacterium
CTACAGGGCATTTAAAATCTTACACCTTGAAATAGAAGAACTCTTTTTTCCAAACATCCTTCTACAGCTAGACCTTCTGATAAAAACCTACAGTAGTAGTGAAAAAGAGGCCCTTTATATCTATAAACATCTAGAAAAAGAACTTGATGCCTTTTATGAAACTCTTTCCTACAGTGAAATGTTGAAGATTCTCACCATTATGACACCACTCGCAATTGAACAAACAATACGAGAAGCAGTTAAGGGCCTCATAAATTATTATCTTTCTGATATGAGTGAAGATGAATCAGTAATTAATGATTATCATGATGCCTTCCTCTTAATTCAATATCTCATTATTAGAGCATATGAAAGTGATGATGAACTAGCTAGATATGAAGCCTTTTATTCCTATTCCCCCCTTATAACGAAATACGCAATTGAGAGGGCAATAGAAGAGGGGCGATATATACAAGCGTTACATCTTGCGCAAAATGCGGAAGAAAACGCACCTACCACACTTTCATCTAAAAAGTGGAGAGATATGACTCTTGAAATAGAGAAAAAAATGGGTCTGGGAGATGAAGAGTGGTTGAAAAATATAAAAGAAGCACTCTTTACGTACAACGATATAGAATTTTTTATAAGATTAAAGAACCAAACAGAAAAAGAAAAATGGGATACAGAAGTTGATAGTATTTTGAGTACACTATATGAAAAAACAAAAGGGGAAAAATCTTTTACTGATTCACATAAACTCATAGGATCAATTTATATTGAGGAGAATAGGATGAATGATTTACTCATCCTCACACAGAAGCACCGAGGAGCTATTACTTTTTATTATAAACACCTCTACATCGACTATCCTAAAGAAGTACACGAAATATTAGAATTCTTTATCTTCAAGATAGCAAGTGGGAAAGCAAATAATATTTCATATCAAAAGGTGATGATGCTTCTTGATATGCTCATTGAAGCCAATGGAAAACGCCTCGCATTTTCATTTATCCAAAGACTAAGAAACGCATATAAAAGCAGAAGGAATTTAATGGACCTATTAAAAAAATATGATGAAGTAGACACCAGTCCAACTCTTTTTTGATTTATTGGTTCACTAGAACACAACACATTATATCTCTTCTTCAATAAAGCTCAAATATCACAATGAGTATATAACTAATGTCGGAAGTGAAACATTGATAATGTCGGAAGTAAAACATTGATAAAGTCGGAAGTAAAACATTGATAAAGTCGGAAGTAAAACATTGATAATATCGGAAGTAAGGGTTATAATGGGTGTATAAAGGTGGAAAGCAGTATGATAAAACGACCTTATCTTAAGCGTATCGTTGATGAGTTGTTGAAGAAGAAACTCCAGTCGAGTGGCGCCGTTCTTATAGAGGGGGCTAAATTTTGTGGCAAGACGGCAACTGCTTCAATGGCATCAAAGAGCGTACTGTACATGCAAGACCCAGATAATTCTTTATCCTACCAATTAGCCGCAGATACAAAACCGTCTCTTTTGTTGCAGGGGAAAACTCCTCGTTTGCTTGATGAATGGCAAAGTGCCCCTGTATTGTGGGATGCAGTTCGTTTTCTCGTAGATAAGAGAGGCTTACCAGGGCAGTTTATACTTACTGGATCTGCAACACCACAAGACAATGTCGTAAAGCACACTGGTACTGGGCGCATATCCCGCATGATGATGCGCCCTATGAGTTTGTACGAGTCTTTGGAATCAAATGGGAGCGTTTCATTAATGAATCTATTTGATGGGAAATATGAAATTGATAACATCTCAAATCTAACAATTGAACAAATCGGGCTCGCCATAGCACGGGGTGGATGGCCAGCTTCAATTACAATGGATGAGAAAATTGCTAATAGACTAGCAGTAGATTATGTGGAATCCCTTATTAATAACGATATCTCTCAGGTTGATGGTGTAGAAAAGAATCCAACTCGAGTCAGAGCATTAATGAAATCTCTTGCAAGAAACATTTCTACAATGGCAACAATCAGGACCATTAGGGATGATATTGCAATGGGCGATGTTGAGCTGAGCATATCTGATAAGACTATCAGCCAATACATGAATGCCATGAATCGTATTTTTATCACTGAGAATCTTCCCGCATGGAATCCAGCTATACGCTCTAAGACAGCAATCAGAACCTCTGTCAAAAGACACTTCGTCGATCCATCCATAGCCGTTGCTGTGATGCGACTCACTCCATCGAGATTATTTGATGATTTTGCCTATTTTGGTTTTCTGTTTGAGTCCATGTGTATAAGAGATCTGCGTGTATATGCTCAAGCTATAGACGGGGAAGTTTTCCATTATCGAGACGCGAGTAATCTAGAATCGGACGCTGTGATTTGCCTTCATGACGGTAGATGGGCTGCCATCGAAATAAAACTTGGATCAAAAGAAATCGAAGAGGCAGCAGAGCATCTACTTGAACTTAAAGCAAAAGTAGATACAGTTAAGATGAAGAAACCTTCTTTCTTGATGATCATTACAGGAACAGAATTCGCATATCGTCGAAATGATGGTGTGTTTGTAGTACCGATTGGTTGCTTAAAGAATTGAAACATTAATCTGCTAAATTTTTTCAATGTGTCAAAGTATTAGCTTAACTTAAAAGAAATAATATGGAGCAGATACAAATCCAACCCTTTTTTGAAGCATCTTTATTTCTACTTCAACTCTTCATAAAGGCAGAG
>CAYZUR010000331.1:0-1085 GCA_964481535.1 uncultured Spirochaetaceae bacterium
AAGCACTCGGTTTCATTCATAGCCATTGGTTTTTCACATAAAATATGCTTTTTTGCTTCAGCACTTTCACAGACAATCTGTCGATGAGTATTTGTTGGAGTTACAACTACTACCGCATCAATTTCAGGGTCCTCAAGAGCTAAGCGATAATCTGTAAACGTTTTTTTGATACCTAATTCTTTTGTAGCAGATTCTAGTACTGCAGGTACAGGGTCACACAAGGCAACCAATCGAGCTCCTTTAATACGCCCAGCGAAATTCCTTGCGTGAATCATTCCAGCTCTTCCAGATCCAATTATGCAAACATTAATCACTTTATTCTCCTAATTCTAATACGTCTTAAATCTTATATTTTCCAATAGGGTTTCATAAAAGAAAGACGAATAATTTTTATACTTAGCCTAATCATAGATACGTAGTAATAGCTTCTAACTTTATAGTAACATTTCAATAGTAAAATTCTTTATTAATACTGTAGTAATTCTAAATTATTTTGTTGTTTTGTCAAGCTTTTATTGTCGTTTATTATTTTTTATTGATTTTTATAAACTGTTATTTTTTAATATTATAATGTGCTTATATTATATATATTATCATTTTTATACCTTATCATACATTATAGTGTAATCTAATAGTGTTTTTACCTATAAACACTTGTTATATACAATGCTTTTTATTGTGTTTTCCTATCTTTAAATCATTATCTTTATCTATATTAAGCATCAGTATACTGAAAATTGTGAAAACCTCATTATATTTTTAACCCTAGAAGAGATTTCGAACTATTCAAATATTTTTTTCGTTTCATTTTGAATAGACAAAATCTCGAAAAGAACCTGTAATATCATTAAAACTTTACGTATTAATATTTACTACAACAGGTCTATCTTAGATATTTTTCTTAATTACCTTAATAACAAACTTACTTTTATCACTTCTGTACCTTGCACAAGAAAACTCAACAGGAAGACCAATATCATCATAACTTATTGTCTCAATATATTGGATTGGCGATGATTGTTTAATTTTAAGAAGAGCAGAATCTTTTTCATTCGAGAACCTAATTTCTAGCACACGTTTACTCG
>CAYZUR010000331.1:1095-2709 GCA_964481535.1 uncultured Spirochaetaceae bacterium
TTTTATATCCATACTTCATTACATAATAGAGTGATTTATGTACAAAATCTTCTTCTATCAACCCTTTTAATGTATCGTTTCGGATGGGGATATATGTATCCACAAGAACAACAGGATCCCCTTCTATTCCTCGTAAACGTTGAAGATGGACGACTTGGTCATCTTCCCTAATGCTCAATGCTTCTCTTACTTTTATAGTAGGATTTGAAATTCTTAATATTTCAACACTGGTTGTAGGAATAAGACCTTTTTGTTGCATTTCATCATTAAAGCTTTCTAGAACTTCAAGAAAATCCTGCTCTATCTTTCGAGGCAGAGTCATAGTACCCTTACCTTTATGACGTTCTATATACCCTTCTGTTGAAAGTTCACTCAGTGCTTGGCGAACTGTTGAACGAGAAAGTTCAAAATGTGTGCATAATAGAGTTTCTGTTGGAACAGAGGTGTATGGGGTTTGACTTCTAATAAAATCTAACAAAATCTCCTTTAGTTGGTAGTAATATGGGATAGGGATCTCTTTTCTTATAGATTTATCTAGGAAATACTCGTTCATTCACTTACTCCAATACGATACAAATTCCTTGGTTCGCACAATAAAAAATTTTTATCTTGCTGAAAATATTCTCTATCAAGTCCCTCCATAATTTCATTTGGAGAGACTGAATTAAATTCAAACATTCCATAATGATGTGGAATGAGAAAAGGTATTCTAGCATCTAAGCATAGCTTACAAGCCTCTTTGATATTCATATTACCAGCTATTGCGTGTTTAGATAAAAAATCGTTTGTTCCGTTAACAGGGAGTAATGCTAAATCTATTTTCATAGTAGTAAGGAGCTCTGTCAATCCACTGTACACCAATGTATCCCCGCTATGGTAAATTCTAAGTCCATTAATTTCAATAACGTAACCAAGTGCAAGATCGTTTCCCCATTGGTCAAAAGAGAGCTTCTCATGGGCTGATTGTATAGCACTCACTTTAATTAACTCTCTGCCACAAATAAGCTCAAAACTCTCTTTGCTATTAATCGTAATCATTTTCTCAAGAGGAATTCCTCTTTTTACACCAATTGAAATACTCGAGCGAGGAAGAATTATCTTTGGAGAACCTTCGCCAATTTCTTCATATATTACCTGAAGAGCCCCCGTGTCAAAGTGATCGGTGTGAGGGTGTGTACTTAGAAGAAGGTCTACTTTCTTTAAAAGTTCAGACCTAATAGGAGGCTCCATCATTCTATCATGAGGCGTCTCACTTCCTCTATATTTTTCCTCAAGTACATTTGAAAGGTAAGGATCAATTGCAATAATAGTATGTTTAGAAGCAATGACAAATCCAGCCTGACCAAGCCAAAAAATATTAATATCTCCTTTACTCGATTCTTTCTTTACATAGAGAGAATCGAGAGAATCCGAGGTGTCAATCTTTTCTTGGTGTTTTAATATTATACTTCTCATAACTACCTGTCACCCAACAAGAGTAACAGCTTCCTTAGTCTTTTCTTTTATGAGATTAAAATCACCATTTTTTATATACTCTTCCTTTACCATCCACGAACCACCACAGGCTATAACACTTGGAATTTTCAGATACATAAGAATATTAGAAGAGTTAAT
>CAYZUR010000332.1:0-2708 GCA_964481535.1 uncultured Spirochaetaceae bacterium
CAGAGCAGTAGACCACCCCTCTTCTAGTGTATATGGAGAATATTCATCCCCATCATCATTATCATCAAAAAGAAGTTCAACATTATAGCTCATAATGACAACTTCTTCATTCACCCCATCTCCTGTAATAGAGCAAGAGCAACTAATGAATAGACAGTTGAATACCAACATAGTAAATAATATAAGGGTAACAGAGCGCTTTATCATGTCTAATAAACGTACCAACGAGTCTATTTACTTCGTTTTCTCACTTGGTAGGCAAAATAGAGGACAGCAAGGGCATCATCCCCATCAGTTTGTGCTCGTGGCATCACTTGAGCATCATTAATTGCTTCATGAATATATTGCCATCTAGTGTTATCTAATTTTAATGAACGGGTCATTTGAAAACTTATTGCCCAAATACGAGACCATTCTCTGTGTTCAAAAGCACTCACAATAGCGGTTCGTTGTTGTTCAATCTCACCAACATCTCTCGCTTCATCTAAAAATTCAATAAGCCAATCTTCATGGAGGAGATTCTTTTGTTCATATAACTCACCTAAAGATGGAACACATCTAAGGAAATGGGCCAAAATAGCATAACGAGTTTGTCTAAATTGAGCACTCTTCCCTTTTTTAGCAGAAAGGAATAATTCTTTAAAGAATGCACCCTCTTTATCCATAATGTTTCTCGCAATAAGAAAATTTAACTCTTCAAGCATTGTTTGAGAGCCATCAGATAAATTGTTTACTTTTTGCAAATAGCGATTACTCTTGGTAACACGGGCTAATGATTTTGCTGCCGTGGAACGAACTAGCATACTCCCATTATCAAGCAAGTAGGCAAGAGCTTGCTCTGCTTTCTCATTGTGAGTAATAGCACCTAGGGCAAAAATAGATTCGAGTTGAGTATAGGAGTCAAAACAGAATGCATCTTGTACTAACTCATTCACTAACGAGACTCGGGGTCGGTCAAAGAGTCCTCTAATTACTTCAGCTTTATCATTACTAAAAGGGTTAGCAAGGTTTGATCTAATTTCACTTGTTGCAACTCCTGTAAGATTTTTCCCTAAACTTAATAATAAAGATTTTCTTTTTATTGGGTCTGTTACTTTTTCAAGACGATCTATATTAATAAAAGCTCTAATTCCATGGAGGGAGAACATGAGTTGTGTTGCATCTTTTGTTGATAAACTCCCCTTTTCTTTCATACTAATGGTGAATATAAGGGCGAGAATTGAGAACATGAGAGCAAGGGTGAATGTTAAGAAATAAGAATTCCCTAAAGAAATTGAAAAAAGAGATACTTGATGAGGGATAGAAGAGCCAATAGTAACAAGGGCACCACTACTTAATCCACTAAAAAGCGCTAAGAACGCAATGACAAAATTTGTCATTGAATTAAAGCCAACTCCTTCATCATCTGGGATGACTGAAGCAATAAGGCGTCTTATGAGAATACTCACCACAGCAAGAAAGAAGTTGGTGAGAAACCCAAGGGCAAAAAACCACGTTGGAGTAGAGGAAGAAGGAATAATAACCCAAAACATAAGGGTAATAACAAGGCCAATTCCATTAGCTACAATAAGGGGACGAGAGCCGAGACGGTCACTAAAGAACTTGCAAAAACTTCCTGCAAGTACTACCGCAATACTAATTCCAATAGTATACAGAAAGACTACACTCGCTTTCATAGCAACTTCACGGGTAAGAAAGGCAATACTCATCCCCATAATTACCGTGACACTCATATATGCCCAATAGACTAAAAGCCTCACTCTAGAGAGACTATCTTGCATTGCCTCTTTAAATATACCATAAAGGGTTCGTCCCTTCTTGTATTCAATTACGGCTCTACATGGAATTTTTGACAAATAGACTGACGCAATAGTATTATTGACAACTCCAAACATCTGCAGTCCAACAAGTCCAACAACACCTGTTAAACTTTGAATTGAGGTGACGATAACATTAATAAATTTTGCCACTATTGTAGAGGATTGAAATGCAACATTCGCATTTCCAATAACTCTACCACGAGTTTTATTGCTTGTGATAGTTTTAAAGGTGTAATCATACAGTACTACCCCAAGCATTCTCATTAAACAAAAGAGGGTATACACAACAAGTAAGAGGGTGACAGCACTATTTCCCGTCATCCATAACAGGGGTAAATATCCTAACGAGACAACTCCACGTAAAAACCAAGTGACTGTTTGAACCTTTACTACATTTTTATGACGAAATACTGTTGCCATTAATGGCAACACCACTCCTACAATGTACATCGCTGAAGCAATGTAGCCAAGGGCAAGGTTTCCTGCATTAAATTGGACAGCAAGGATATAAACAATGGTATCCCCAAGCATGCTAAAACCAAGACCATTATAAATTTCTGAATTATATAGGTATCGTTGTCCCTCTTTCTTTTCAGAATCAGAGAGGTATTTAGTTAATACCATATATGACCTCAGATAATTTGTGCATTATTATATCCTTGTGCTAAATCTTAAAGATCACCTCTATGTTCAGCAATTTTACTAATCAAGTGGTATTCTAATGCACCAGTAGCATCAAGCCAATAATCTCTGTCAGTATCTCGTGTAATCACTTCTAATGATTGTCCTGTTTGTTCGCTAATAATAGTATTTAATCTGTCTCTTGTTTTCTCAAGTTGTTTTGCATAAATTTCAATATCTGTTGCAACCCCTTCCATTCGACTCATA
>CAYZUR010000333.1:0-2708 GCA_964481535.1 uncultured Spirochaetaceae bacterium
TTTAGTCTCAACCAAGAGATGTGAGATTATTGAGAAGTTGAAATATCCTTAGATATCATCTTTAAGGATATCTTAACGAGATAGACCTTGATATCTACATTGATACATCTACCTATATGATACAAATCATAAAGAGATACCATCTATGCAACAAAAACTTATTTTCTGCTAAATCTCTTTGTAATATAGAAGTTCACTTTACACAACAAAAAAGCATTTTATTGAGAATATTATCGTATTGCTAAGAAAATGATGATACTATTACTTTATTATAAGTTTTCGCTTGGTGGAACAACATATAGCTTGCCAAACGACGAAGGTCATAGATACATCGAATTATTAGTCTAACTACTGATGGAATACTTACATTACGTATAATTTAAGCACAATTCAATAATTTCACCATATTGAATGCATGAAGTAGACTTATCTTGTATCGCCAGAAGTGAATTTGAGATAATCGAGGACATAGGAGACGTAATGAAGAAAAGACCGCTCGCGAGAGGTTGGATTGTCCTCACCCTAGTTATCACCCTCATAGCGATAGGCACAGTGGGGTATATGGCACTCACCGACTCATCAGTGATTGACGGACTTTACATGACTATTATCACAATTTCAACTGTAGGATACAGAGAGATATCTGATTTGTCCCCTGTTGGAAAAATATTCACCATCTGCATCATCCTCAGTGGATTAGGGATTGTTTCTTACTCATTGTTGGAAACTGTTTCGTTTCTTATCGATGGTGGAGTTAAACGGATTTTTAGGAGAAAAGCTATGGAGAAACAGATTTCTATGATGGTTGACCATATAATAGTGTGCGGGGCGGGTCAGACAGGTTCGAGCGTTATTGAACAATTTACCCTCACTAAAACAAAATTCATCGTAATAGAACACCAAGAATCGAGGGCTACTGAACTTGAAGAAGCAGGAATCCCTGTGATATGTGGTGATGCTACAAATGAAGATATACTCACCCTCGCTGGTGTTATGCAAGCTAAAGGCTTGGTGAGTTGCCTCGAAGATGACGCCCATAATGTCTACACCATCCTTACCGCACGGGGGCTGAACCCTAAGCTCTACATTGTTGCTAGGTCTATCGAAAAAGGTTCTGCAGAAAAGCTGAAACGAGCTGGTGCAGACAAAACTATCTCCCCCAATGAAATTGGTGGTATTAGGATGGCATACCTCATGCTCAAACCCCATGTAGTATCATTCTTAGATATCGTAACCCGCTTTGATGATGAATTATTGGAACTTGGAGAAGTCTCTATCGAATCTGGTGCTGAGCTTTCTGGAGTAATGATCAAAGATGCTGGCATTCCACAACGAACAGGGCTCATTATCATTGCTATCCAAAATCCAGGGGGAAAATTACGCTTTAATCCAGGACCCAATGAAAAACTTCCACCTGGAAGCAGCATGTTAGTTCTAGGAAAACCAGACAAAATAGAAATGCTCAGAGCTATTGCCTCTAGCAAAAAAAAGGATTAGATGATTCTTAGTTTCCTCAAAGATGATACATCTAGTTATTCTAGTTGAATCAAATCATTAAAGACTCCAAACAATAATTCGTTAGTCAGTAGAGGAACTATTTTCTGTAAGAGAAATCTATGCATATAACAGTAAGTATATTTAAAGAGGTGCTAAAAGTTTCATCCATCGAACGATAAGAAAAGTGGGTGAAAACAATTAGCACCTAAAAAGCTATTTACCCTTTACCTCAATCAGGTTTTGTTCCACTCGGTAAGAAGGAATTATACTCCCCTCTTTTCGTATAACTGGTGTGAAGCAAATGATGGGACTTCTCTCCTAATGGCTCAATAAGGAACTTCTCATACAATTCTTGAATTGCAGTATTCTCATGAGACTTACGAACAGGGAAATTACGGTCTTCAAGATAGATTGACTCTGCCCTCTTCTTACGAATCTCACTATTTGTTGGAATGGGTTGGCCCCCACCCCCAAGACATCCTCCAGGACAGGCCATCACTTCAATGAACGCATAGGGTGACTCCTTTCTTTTAATCTGCTCAAGAATTTCTCGTGCATTACCTAGAGTATTGGCAACAGCAACCTTTAGTGGCAAGTTGCCAACCATCACAGTAGCCTCTTTAATACCTTCCATCCCTCTCACCTCTTCAAACTCCACTGAAGGAAGAGTCTCTTTAGTAAGCACCTCATAGGCAGTACGAAGAGCTGCCTCCATAACACCTCCAGTTGCTCCAAAGATGACCGCAGCCCCTGTGGAAGAGCCCAAAGGATCATCGAATTTCTCATTAGGTAGTGCTGAAAAATCAATTCCTACACGGTGAAACATAGAAGCAAGTTCACGGGTGGTAAGGGCATAATCAACATCGGCAAACCGTTCATTTTCGTCGAGATGCATCTCATCTTTCCAGAAATCGAAGGCCCCATCCATCTCATTCCTCCCAGCTTCAAACTTCTTTGCTGTACAGGGCATGATAGAAACTACCCGAATATTTCTTGGATCTAAGCCTGCCATTTTAGCATAGTAGGTCTTGGCAATCGCACCAAACATCTGTTGAGGTGATTTGCACGTTGAAAGATTATCGAGTTGCTCGGGATAGAAATGCTCAATAAATTTAATCCAGCCTGGAGAACACGATGTAATCAAAGGAAGTGTCCCCCCCGTTTGGATCCTCTTGATAAGCTCGTGGCCTTCTTCCATGATGGTAAGATCA
>CAYZUR010000334.1:0-2703 GCA_964481535.1 uncultured Spirochaetaceae bacterium
CACTGGGTATTTCTTCTCATTGAGTTCAAATTTGTTTCTCACGGCTGTGGTAAGATCAATTTCTAATATTGAGGCGAGACGTGAAAGATATATCAATACATCTGCAATTTCTTCTTTGATCCCTTGCATTAGCATTTCATCTTTTTTAACTTCTTCACTTGTCTCATTCTCTTTCCATTGGAAATGTTCTAATAGTTCACTTGCTTCAATACTTAACGCTATGGCGAGGTTTTTAGGTGTATGATAATGGGACCACTCTCTCTCTTGTGCAAATGTTTTTAGTGTGCTGTTGATTTCTTCTATATTAATATTCATATTTTTCAATCTCCCGTATGTGTATGTTATAATTATTTTCTTACTACATATAATAGTCACATATTTCTTTGGAGTGTACCATGGCTGTGTTAACAACAATTAATGAAAAGATTCGATTTTTAAAAGGGTTAATTATTCTTTATATCATTCTTGCAATTACTTTTGCTTCGTTAAATTATGCTCTTGCACCTAATGTGAGCCCAGAATTGGGACATCTCATCACATCCATATTGCATTTCTATGAGAATGGTTTTAAGGTAGCACTCATTATTGTAGCTTCTTTGCTAACTATTTCAATATTGAGAACACAAAAGACTTCAGCTATGAGAAAGAATAATCTCATTGCCTTATCGATAAGTGCCTTAGTTCTTCACATCTTTCTCCCTTTTGTTCTGCATAACCAAGAACTCTACTTCTTTAGTATGCCTCTTCCGTGGTCTACTATGCCTCTTCAATTACTCGATAAAGGAAGTGCTTATTATAATCAGAGTCTTGTAAGTATTGGAAAAGTCGGGTTTATCTATTCTTTGATTTTTTCGTTGGTATTAACTATTGTGATAGTAATCGGAACATTAATTAAGGGGCGAAGGTGGCAATGTTCCTCCCTTTGCATGTTCAATGGATTTGCTGGAGAAATATTTTCGGTGGCATCTCCTATAAAGAAAAGTAAGAATAAGGGACGCTTCTTAAAGAGAGGCAGATGGATATATTTAACGGTAGCTCTTTTATTTATGTTCTATTGGGTGGCACTAATTTTATCTGTGGTATCAAAAGAACATTCAGTTGCAATAGCATCTCTAGAAGTTGCGAAATATCTGATCTTTGAACTCTTTTTCATGATGTTCTGTTGGGTCCTTATCAGTCCACGGGGGTACTGTTATGTATGTCCTGTGGGGACAACACTTTCTCTGTTGAGCAAGGTAATAAATCAACGGATTGTTACTAATGAAACACGTTGCATTAGTTGTAATAAATGTAACGATGTGTGTCCTATGGGTATCGATATTGCATCTAAAGCTAAGATAGGAGAAGCTGTAATAGACTCTTTGTGTGTAGGATGTGGCCACTGTGTTGATATCTGTCCAAAACAGACACTGAGATATACAACAGACGTACTAGAAAAGATTCATTTAAAGAAGAGCTAAAATCGTGTTGATCTTTTCATCACTTACTTCTCCTGTAGCATATCCTTTTACATTCCCTTTTTTATCAACTACAACAACAGTTGCACTATTGTTGAAAGGGAGGCCTGCGGTTGTTGCAAATCCTTGTGCGTCATCTACGAACAAGACAGCTACGTTATCGTCGCTAACAATTTCTTCATATGTTTCTCCAAGTCCTTTTCTAATAAATCCTTTTGCAAAACCTGGAGCACCTTCAATAACAGGGAAGTGGTAGATCTGTACATTTTTGGGGAAAGATGGAGTATTTAGGAGTGAAGTGTGCCACTTAAGTAACTGGCTTTGCTGCTCTTCTCCTCCTTCTCTTGTATTGCTAAGCACTAAAGCAAAGATTGTTGGGCTTGGAGCAAGAGCATCTTGAGGAAAATCTATTTTATCCTTACTACTTGTTTTCGCTTTTACTTCTTCAAAGGTGGCAGAAGAAAGGGGCAGCACAAGAGCCACAATGAGTATAAGGAGAACATATAATCTTTTCATATCTAAATTCCTTTTAATTACTATCATAATATAGCCAAAGGTGTGATATAAGTAAATGATAAAAATGTGTTGAAATAGAAATCTGTTGGAATAAGAAAAGCAGTAAATGTACTGATAAAAAAGGGAGAGATAATTCTCCCCCCTCTCAAATTTTCAGATTATTTATGTTCCCGCACTATTTTTATAATGAATCAAGTGCTTGAGATAGGTCTGCTATGATATCACTCACATCTTCAATTCCAACAGATAAGCGGATAAAGTCTTCACTAATACCTGCTTCCTTTAGTTGATTATGAGTTAATTGTCTGTGGGTAGTGCTCGCAGGGTGAAGAACACTTGTTCTCGCATCAGCAACATGGACTACAATAGATGCGAGGCAAAGAGCATTCATGCACTTCATGGCAACTTCTTTTCCCCCCTTTACCCCAAAGGAAACAACACCACTTGCTAATCCCTTATTTAGATAGGTTTGAGCCATCTTGTAGTTTTTGTCAGAAGGGAGACCTGGGTAGGCTACCCAACTTATCTTTTCATGAGTGTTGAGAAATTGTGCAACTTGAAGGGCATTTTCACTATGGCGAATGATACGAAGCGCTAAGGTTTCAAGGCCTAGGTTTAATAAGAATGCACTTAAAGGTTGAGGCGATGATCCTAAGTCTCTCATCAGTTGAACACGTGCTTTTACAATAAAAGCAGCACTACCAAACCTCTCGACATATTTTACGCCGTG
>CAYZUR010000335.1:0-2696 GCA_964481535.1 uncultured Spirochaetaceae bacterium
CTAAATCATGGTTCATATACTCACTGGTAAGGACATCCCACACTGACGCAGCATGTGCATTTCCATAAGCATCCGAGATAGCTATATCAAAAAGAGAGTTACATACGAGGGCGGCAAGATATGGCATTTGAAGAGTTTCACTCACCCCTGAGTTATAAAAAGCATGTACTCTTTTTAAATCATTTTGGATGAATAAGTGACCAATTTCTACACTATGGCCTGTGTAAGGACATCTCTTCCATTCTTCTCGTAAGAGTGTGCAAAATCGTTGAAGTTGCTCAAGGCGGTATGTGTAGGAGAGAGATCCTGGCCATACCCAAGCAACTGACAAGGGGGTTTCACCCCATCCATCTTTTATTACTCCATTGGCAGTTTTCACACTCATCTTTGTTCGAGCAGAAACTACATGTGTTGTAGTTTCAATTCCAAACTTTAGAGGTGTTCGTGTTTCAATGGGACAAAAATAGAGTTCACAATTAAAAACAGAAATGTCATATTTATTCATCTTTTTATACTCTTACAAAAGTAAGAATACCACAGTTCTCTATTTTGTCAACTTAATGAACAAATTATTTTATTTTAATTTCACTAAACATGAAGTATAGTAGAATATATGAAACCAACACTTACACCAGAGATGCAAAATACTTGGGATATGCTCAACCTTATTGAAAGGTCCCATCCCTACACAACTCGTGCAACTATTGCAAAGATACTTAATAAGAGTAGAACTACTGTTTCTAATATTGTAAATCAGTTGATGGATTTACATTTTGTTGAAGAATTAGATTCAGCTGCTAATGGGAGAGGAAGACCTGGTATTCCCCTTACCCTTAGCTCGAATCATTGGTATGCCCTTGGTGCGTCATTTCTTGGAGAACATTGGCACTTCCTTATCGTTAACTTGTCAGGGAAAGTGGTAAAAGAGTCTACCATAGCAGTAAAAGATGAGAGTATTGAAGAATTCATAAAGACTCTCATTCGTGGACTCACCATAATGAAGCAAGAAGTAAAAGGAGAATTGCTCCCTCTCATTGGCATCGGTACGCCAGGACTTGTAAATAGTGAGACAGGCGTAATTGAGAGGGCAGATGATATGGGATGGAAAAAGGTTGCAGTCAAAGAGCCTGTTATGGAAGCTTTAGGAATCCCCTGCTATGTAATGAATAGGCATAGAGCTGCAGGGTTAGCTGAAGCAAGATATGGCTCTGGTAAAGGGGTAAGAAATCTTATCTATATCGGGATAGGAAACGGAATAAGTGCTGCGTTTATTAACGACGGAGAACTACTAGAGGGGGCTAATTATAGCGCTGGGGAAATTGGACACCTTCTTATTGACCCTGATGGTCCTCTTTGTGGCTGTGGACGTTATGGATGTTTACAAGCCTATTCGGCAGGTCCTGCTTTAGTGAGGATATTCAAAGAAAAATATGTTTCCATGAAAGCTCTTGGAGATACGCTTCCTTCAAATATCCTATTTGATGCGATTGAATCAAACTCTCTTAGTGCAGAAAAGATAGCGTATCAAGCAAATGAAGGGAATGCTGAAGCAATTGTGTGCTTGGAAAGAATTGCTGTTCAACTTGGTATTACTGTTTCAAATTTAATTAATGCCCTTAATCCTCAAAAGATAATTTTTGGTGGCCCTTTAGCAAATACTGGACCCTTATTAGCTCATCTTATTCAAAAAGAGGCTGCTATACGGGCAATGCCCTCCCCTTTTTCATCTGTACAAATAGAGGCAAGTTCCCTTGGCAATATAGCCTCTTCTCTTGGAGCTGCGTACTTGCCTCTTAAATATAAATTAGAGGTGGTGTTATCGAGCTAGGAGAATAGTCTGTAGGATGTGTTCAAATTTCTCTCCGTAGGTGACAAAATTCTCTATTCGCTCACTGTCGTTTGATTGCTGTGTTGTATCATGAAATACCACTTCCATGTGGGGCTCTATGCTATAAAGCCCTTTATACCCATCATTGAGTTCAAGGGATCTGACTATTTTCACAACATCTCCATCCCCTTCTCCTGGATAAAAGTAGTGCTCTGTTTTTCCGTCTTTGTCTAGATACGCGTCTTTAATATGAACGTGATCAATATACTCTTTTACTGCTGAGTAAAACTCAAATGAATTTTGCACGGGATACGGAAACTCTTTTCTTCCATCGACTGTGAGAGGGGCATTTCCGGTGTCAAACACGAGGCGCAACCCAGGAACTGCATCGAGCATCTCAAGGGTATGTTCGTAACTTAAGCCCCCGTAATTGAAACAATTTTCGTGTACTGGGGTAATACCACTATCTAAAAACTGATTACAAATCCATCTAAGACGATGAAACCTCTCTTCTTTATGTTGGTCTTTTGCTATTCGACCATCACTATCAGTAATTGTCTTATAGCTCATAATACGAACGAGATGTGTATCTAGTTGCTTCATTCTTGTAATGGTTCTGTTCACCATTTCTTTGGTTTCATCAAAATTATCTAAAACTTCTCTTCCCCAGTTAGCAATCCCACTGCCAAGGCATGAGACAGCTATTTCATTCTTATCGAGTACAGAGAGAACATGATTAAATGCATCTATAGGTAATTCATGAGCGAGAGTATTATCTACTGTTCGCAATTCTATGGAATTCCAATTCAATCGTTGTAATACAGCAACTTGTCCTTCTATACTCGTAGCCGCTTCATCAGCAAATCCT
>CAYZUR010000336.1:0-2694 GCA_964481535.1 uncultured Spirochaetaceae bacterium
AATGCATCGATGAGTGAGTATCTTAATAAGAACATCTTTTCATCCTATCCTTCAACATTTTTCTTGGTAAAAAGAGAAATTGGAAAGGTTTCTAGATGGGGCCTTATGGCTTGTCTCGATTTAGAGTTTTATGATTATGCAAAAGATTCTAGAACTCCCATTCGGGCAACAGAAGGGACAATAGAATCACGGATTCCCATTCGAAAGCTTATTCGAAAGGATGCGCCGTTAGAACTTCCTCACATTCTTGTTCTCATTAGTGATGAAAATAGATCTATTATTGAACCGTTTGCAAATAATACACAAGCCTTACAAAAAGTGTATGAGAGTGACTTAATGAAAGGTGGTGGCCACATAAGTGGGTATGCTATTAACAGTGAAAAGGATATGAATCAATTAGCTCTACAATTTACCTCGCTTTTTAATAAAGCAGATACACTGAATCCTTTAGTATATGCAATGGGAGATGGCAATCACTCTCTTGCAACAGCTCGCTCTTGCTGGCTTGATATTAAAAAGGGATTAACAGACAAAGAAATAGATAATCACCCTGCCCGTTATGCCCTTGTAGAAATTGAAAACATTTATGATGAAGGACTCACCTTTGAAGCAATTCATCGAGTCTTATTTAATACATCTAAAGAACTCTTTATTGAAACACTCAGTCCCTATTGTGATGAGTTTGAGATCAATTGTGTCGACTCAATAGAGGAAATGATGAGCCTTGTTGATGAAAAAACAGAAGCACAAACATTTGGGTATAATGATAATGATGGCTATTACGTTGTCACCCTTACTAATCCCCACTCTGCTATAGCTGCAGGAACTCTTCAGAGTGTCATTGATGAATTGCTAGAGAAGAAGATAAAAGGGCTTTGTGTTGATTATATTCATGGAGTAGATGTAACTGGACAACTTGGAGAAAAAGAGGGAAATATAGGCCTCTTTCTTCCTTCCATTGATAAAAACACATTCTTTGAAGCAATCGTAAAAGATGGGGCTCTTCCAAGAAAAACATTCTCCATGGGAGAAGCCCATGAGAAAAGATTCTACATGGAAGCAAGGAAGATTCAATCGTAATAAAACTTTAGCATAAATAATGCCACCAAATTTGGTGGCATTATTGAATAGATCAACCTAAACCAGATTTTCTTCTACTCATGATATCATAAAATACCGCTAATAATAAAATAGTTGCTTTTACTACATACTGCCAGTCAGCACCAATATTCATTAAACTCATCCCATTGTTAATAACACCCATCACAAGACCTCCAGTGATAGCTCCAATAGTCGTTCCTATTCCTCCACTAGCAGCAGCTCCACCAATAAAACAAGAAGCAATAGCATCAAGTTCAAAGTTTTGTCCAGCTTGAGGAAGGGCTGAGTTCATGTATGCGGTAAATACTACCCCAGAGAGTCCACATAACACACCCATGATTACATGAGTAATAAACACTACCTGCTCTGAGTTAATACCAGAGAGTTTAGCACTCTTCGCATTTCCACCAACAGCGTAGATATATCTTCCAATAACGGTATTATTAGTAATGAATACAAATATTCCTGTTACTACTACGAGTACCACGAAAACAGTCGGAATTCCTCTATAGGCAGAAAATTCATAAAACACAAACAAAATTAGAGCTGAAAGTGCAAGAATTTTGGCTACAGTAAAACGAAATGGATAGACCGTAAATCCATTTAGCATATGTTTTCTTCTCGAACGTAATGTAAAATAGGCAAATGCTACAACTAATACAAGTGCAACAATTATTGAAATCCCATCAAGTCCCGCTATAGAAAATCCTTTAATGTTAAGAGAACCTGAAGCAATTTGTTTAAATTTATCATCAATTAACGATATAGGAGAAACATTAGTAATAATGTAGGTAAGACCTCTAAATAATAACATTCCAGCAAGAGTTACGATAAACGCTGGAATACGCATATACGCTATCCAAAAGGCTTGAAAAGTTCCTACCAGTGCTCCAAATATAAGGGAAATAATAAGGGTCGGAATAAGTCCTATACCGGTATTATATACCATGGCACTTAGTGCACCTAAGAATGCAACGAGAGAGCCAACTGAGAGGTCAATGTTCCCTATAATAATAACAAGAACCATCCCAACAGTGAGAATCAAAATATAACTATTTTGAATAAAAATATTGGTAATATTCCTTGGTGTGAGGTTTACCCCACCTGTAAGGAAAGCAAAAATAATAAGAATAAGTCCAAGAACGAGAAACATTGATAGTTTCCTCATATTCTGTTTTGCTAATGCAAAAAATGAAATATTTTCAATTTGAGCTGTGCTTGATGCCATGAAGTCCTCCTAATCGACCAGTGCCATTTTCATAATCCCCTCTTGGGTTGCTTTTTCTCTAGGGATTACCCCTTTAATTCTTCCTTCATTCATCACATAAATTCTATCTGACATACTTATTGCTTCGGTGAGTTCTGAGGAGACAACAATGACGCTCTTCCCTTGATTCACCATATCATTAAGAATAGAGTAGATTTCAAATTTAGCTCCTACATCAATTCCTCTGGTGGGCTCATCAACAATAAAAATATCTGGAGAGGCAAGTAAACATCGACTTAAGACAACTTTTTGTTGATTCCCCCCTGATAAATTTCTTACTATTTGGTAAATTGAAGGTGTTTTTATATTCAATGTCTTTCTCAATT
>CAYZUR010000337.1:0-2692 GCA_964481535.1 uncultured Spirochaetaceae bacterium
ATGTAATGTTCTCTATAAAAAAAGAAGATTTAGCGATAATCTATTGACAAGAACTACGATAGACCGATATAGTGGCGAAAGTTGAACTAATTACGTTCATGGCGGCGTAGCTCAGTTGGTAGAGCAAACGGCTCATATCCGTTCGGTCAGGGGTCCGAGTCCCTTCGCCGCTAAATAAAAGTGCTTCTTTTCAGTAATAGAAAAGGGGCCTTTTTTTTGTAATCACTTGCTAATTTTGATATACAAGGATAATCTAACCACTATGACAGGCTTTTTTATTAAAAAATCATTTTTTGACGGATGGGATAACCTCATTTCTCTTGTAGTTTTGAACTTAGGCTATTTGTTAGTTCTTCTTACCTTCTACGGTTCCTTTGAACTCTTTCAAGTCGCTGTTATCCCTGCAATATTAGTAATAATTATTGCTCTTGCTTTTAATTCACTCTACAGTGCACTCGTTTCCTACCAAACGATGTCGTATGTGAAAGGGCGAAAAGCAAGTTTTCACCATTTCATCGGTGGAATAAAAATCCTGTATAAACATGCTATTCTCCACTTTGGACTATCAGTATTAATTGCTTCTATTATCATTTTTGTTATCCCATTCTATTTATCATATGGATCACCCCTCACTTTCATATTAGCGGTGATTATTTTCTGGGTAGTTCTACTCGCTCTCCTTGCCCTGTTATACTACTACCCATTAGCTATTAGGATGAATCAAGATAGTCCATTTAAAACTTCAAAAAAAGCACTCTTAATAGTTGCCGATAATATCTGGTTTACCCTCTTCTTTGCCCTCTACCAAATAGCACTTTTTGTTATGACAATCTTTTTTGCAACCATCATGCCAGGGGTTGCAGGTCTTGCCCTCTCTAAACAAGTAGCGGTTACGTTGTTGATGTACAAGTATGATTATCTTGAAGAACATCCACAAACTAAGAAAAATGAAATACCTTGGGAAGAATTATTATATGAAGAGAGAGAAAAGATGGGACACCGTTCCCTTAGATCCCTCATATTTCCCTGGAAGGATTAATCTATGGCGATTGAAATTGAATGTAAAGTACGAATAGATCGAAAAGATGTAAGCGACCACTTTCATTCAATATCTGCCTATATGAAAGGGGTAATAGTACAAAAGATTGAAAAAAAAGATAGTTATTATTCAAATATTCATGATAGCGTAACCCTTTTTCGTATGAGGCAAGTAGGAAATGAATCTATTCTCACAAGAAAAATAAAAGAAGAGCGCAGTGACGGAGTTGAAGTAAATCAAGAAATTGAATTCATCCTTCCTTACCAAACCTCAATTCACCCATTTTTCTCATCCCTTGGCTATAGAGTCGTCATAGAAAAAGAGAAAAAAGGGTGGAGTTGGGTGAAAGGCTCCCTCACCATAGAACTTGTTGAAGTTGCCCCTCTTGGGGTTTTTATTGAAATTGAGGTCTTGGTTGAAGAGAGAAAAGAAACAGAAGCAGCAATTATACAACTGTCTGAAATAAGAAAATCGTTAGGGATTGAAGAGCTAGAGTTAATAGCAGAATATTATAATGATATGTTAAAAAAGATAAGGAAATAGAGCATGGAAATGAGAGCGTCCCATATATTAGTAAAAGAGCGAGGACTCGCTGAAGCAATAGTAAAGAAACTTAAAAGTGGAGTTGATTTTGCTGCCCTCGCAAGAGAATACTCCACGTGCCCAAGTAAAGCAAAAGGTGGAGATTTAGGATGGTTTAGTGAAGGGCAAATGGTAAAACCTTTTGAAGAGGCAACTAAAAAGATGGGAGTCGGTTCATTAAGTGGCGTAGTTTCAACTCAGTTTGGGTTTCATATCATTAAAAAAACAGGCCAAAAATAAGAATCACTTCCACCTTGGACTTATTACCACATTATGGGTGTCAGGGTGAAAAGAGAAATCAAGGGCAACTTTATACACTTCTTCAATATTCTCTTTTAATAAAACTTCTTCTGCTTTTCCACTTTTCACGATCTTTCCTTCATTAAGGAGAATTACTTCATCACTATATGCACTCACTGCATTTAAATCATGTAATACAGAAACAACTGTGACATTCTTCTCATCTACTAACCTTCTCAATAGGGTGAGTATTTCTACTTGATGGTGGATATCGAGGTGGCTCACCGGTTCATCAAGTAACAACACATTAGAATGTTGGGCAAGAGAACGAGCAATAAGCATCCTCTGGTATTCCCCACCGCTCACATCAGTTGCATAACGATGTGTGAATGGGGTAAGTCCTACTGTTTCTATGGCATCATTAATAATTTCAAAATCTTCCCTTTTTAATTGAGTAAAGTGGGTATGGTAGGAGTAGCGAGCCATAGCAACACATTCAAATATGGAAAAATCGTATTCCATTCTACTACTTTGTGGAACATATGAAACTAAATGGGCAACTTCTTTTTGGCTGTAGTGAACAGCATCCCCCTTTGGATAAAAAAGGGTGTTTTTTTGAAGAGGAAGTACTTTTAAGAGATGTTTTAATAGAGTCGTTTTTCCCGATCCATTTGGTCCAATTATTGATATAAATTTATTTTTTTGTATATGAACAGAAAAATCGGTAAAAAGAGGTTCATCACTATATCCCCAATTGAGACCTTTCACATACATCACATCATTGTTCTGGGTCATGATGGCCCCCTTTTATGATGTAATAGGAGGATAATA
>CAYZUR010000338.1:0-2671 GCA_964481535.1 uncultured Spirochaetaceae bacterium
AAGATGTAAATCTCCTTAATACTGACCAATTGTTTTAATAGCTACAGAAAAAGATTCTTCTTCAATATTAATATGATAAGTATCTAATACGATATTACACCCTTTGCTATTAACTTCTTTCACATATGCTAATGCTTCTTTGCTATCATTAATTAAAAACTGCTCGAAGCGATTAAGGACTTCAACATTGAGAGTGACCCCTCTTTCATAGGCATAAGGAGCAAGTATTTTCATGCTTTCAACACTTTTATCCCAAATAGGCTGTTTAGAATCTATATCTAGGGGCATTTGACCTGGCCAGTAACTATGAACAGTTCCTCCAATCATCCCGCCTCCCATTGAACTCACCGCATCAATCATCTGTTTCATAAAATCAAGACCTTTTTCTCTCACTTTACTATCGAGAGAAGAAACATCATATTGTTTTGGTAGCCCTATTCCATAAGAAAGGGTAATGCCGTGGTCATCCGCTAAACTTTTTAAGTCTTTGCGCTTAGCGCTACTATATTGAGCAACAGTTCCCCCATTTAATTCAAGTTGATCAAAACCAAGACCTGCAACTCTTTTTACAAATGGAGCAAACTCTACATCCCATTCATGAGTCCAAAACGCATAATAAATTCCTACTTTTCTCATATTCTTCTCCATATTTATCCCCTCAAGAGGATTCTTATAATAGTATTCTTCTCATCCATATTGCACTTTTTAGTTGCAATAGCACCAACAAGAGCAGCTCCTATAGCTGCCCCATCTTCTACCATAGCCACTGCTGGAATAATGGAAAAAATCTTCTCAATGCTTTTTTGAAAAAGATAATTCTTCTTCACTCCATTTCCTGTAGCAACAATTCTATCTACTTGAAACGTATTGTTATCAAGGGGAGCAATAAAATCAAATAATTCTTGTATTACTCCATCAATCACAGATTCTACCATATTTCCCATTGTAAAGTTATCTAAATCAATATTTTTAAAAGATGCCTTAACAAGAGAGTTTTGCCGTGTCCCTTTAAATACAGGATGACAAATTATATCTTTCGATGAACTATTTTGTTCTACCGAACGCTTCATAGCATCAAATATTACCTCATCACTAACTTCATCATTTGTACAGAGAAAACAGACCTCTTTAAAAAATTTCATCAATGTTTCATATGCCTTTCCAGCACTTAATGTAGCTCCTACGTGAAGATACCCAAGTCCAAGAAATTCTCTCAATTCCATGTGCGAAGAACACATAGATGAGGTACTAAAAAATGAGAGTTGCCCACTTGTCCCTATACTTAAAAGGGCACTATGTTCCAATTCATCGACCATTCCAAAATACCCTGCCTGATTATCTCCCACAGGATAGGTAACCACTGTACCATCTTTTGTGGTTCCCGCTATCTCAAAAGGGTGAGATGATAGATGAGGAAATGAGAAATCTTCTCCCACAACAATATCTATCACCTGTTGATTAAAAGAGTTTGAGACTGGATCAAAAGCTCCATAGGTTCCAAGTGAGCTTGGATCACTTTTTGTAATCCCCTTATCGATGAGTCGACCCGTAATATATTCAAGGATACCACAAAAGCCTACAGCATTAGAGGGAACAAGATTGAGCTTTTTATTAGCATAATGGGTAAGAAGACCATACCCCGTTGGTAAATTGATACGAGTTTCTTCATAAAAATGTTCTTCAATAGTTTTGCCATCAATCTGTATCAATGATCTGCTATCAAGCCATGTAAAAAGAGGGGAAACTGCTTCAAAATGTGTATCAACATAGAGAATTCCATGTACTTGCCCTGTTACAGTAATAGAATCAATTGGTTCTTTAATCTGCTCTAATAGAGAAAACACACTCTTCTCTATTTCATGAGGAGATTGCTCGTATGAACCAGAAACTTCACTTTTCATCCTTTTATTAGGGAAGCTAGGAGCTTCTATGATCTTTTTATTAATTACATCAACTATAGTTGCACTAATATGTGTAGTTCCTACATCAATTCCAATATGCATATAATGTATCCTTTTTTAACATTCTAGTTTAATCAATTACTAATACAACGCGAACATAACTCGCAAATCTTCTTTCAATTAGTTAGTATTTTTACACAATTTAGGAATCATGTAAAAGAGGGCAAAAAGGGCGAAAATAGTAAAAAGCACCGAAAGAATAATGAAAGCAAAAGAAATAGAAAAGTGAGAAGAGATAAAACCAACGCTTGGAAAAATTGGCACCATAAGAAGAGAATACAACATACTCTGCATTGAAAGGATTGTTGCCCTTTGTTTTGAACTTATTAACTCATTTAAATATGTTCCAATAGATGCAATAAGTAATCCTTCGCTCGGGCCCATAAGGATATAAAAAAGAGGCGAATACGGCGTTGTTGCAATAAGCCACACCAGAATGGCCGGAAGAAGGACAAGAGAAATAAGGGTCTTTTTTTTACCTATTTTTTGCTCTAACTTAGACGCAAAAAGAGCTGTCACACCAGCTGCAATTGCATTTATAGCAAAAATAGTCGTGATGTATGATTCCGGGTGTCCCCCTTCACTCCAATACGTTTGAAGATAGAAAAAGAGGGTCGCAATAATGGTAAAAATTATCTCACTAATCAGCATTAGATACACAATATGTTTCTCTTTTCTTAATGAAGCAAAACTTGCAAAAATATGTTCTT
>CAYZUR010000339.1:0-2654 GCA_964481535.1 uncultured Spirochaetaceae bacterium
CAGAATGTTTTCAGTAAAATGAGATTTCACTACTAGCCTTGAAAACAGCCATAATAATTATTCGTTTCTTTTTTAGAGATACCGTTGAAAGTTCAAAAAAGTGGCCGTATCAACGTCAGTTGATTATATCACTGCTTACGATAGCTGGTATGTTTTTAGCCATCGGATCTCTCCCTCTTGAACAAGAATCAAAAAACCAGATTCTCGCTGTCATGGGTATTTTACTTAGTGCAATTATTGCTCTTTCCTCTACAACATTAGTGGGCAATATGATGGCTGGAATAATGCTCAGGATGATGGGGGAGTTTCGAGGTGGTGATTTTATTGAAGTTGACAATATTATTGGCCGAGTGACTAATTTAGGTATCTTTCATACTGAAATTCAACAAGTTAATCGTGATATGGTGAGTCTCCCAAATCTTCTGTTAGTGCAAAATAAAGTGAAAATTACTAGACGTGATGGAACTTTTATTAATATTGCTGTCTCAATTGGATTTTCAACAGATTACACAATAGTTGAAGAGGCTCTCAAAGAAGCTGCGATCTCATGTTCCCTTACAGACCCTTTTGTGTTTATTGAAGCGTTTTTAGACAATGCAATTTGTTATCGTTTGTATGGTCTTCTTAATCAACCAAATGAGCGGTTGAGCAAGAGTAGTGAACTTCACAAAGCAGTTCTTCACACCATGAGCGTGAAAGGGATTGAAATAGCATCTCCCTCTCTTATCGACAGGAGAGAATTTAACAAAGAAGAACAATATATTCCCATACTGCAAAAGAAGAATGCTATTAAATCTGATGATTTGGTAATTGAAGAGAAAGTCTTTGATAAAGCTGAGGAAGCACAGTCTATAGAAGATTTAAAACAGAAGAAGATTACATTAGGTAAAAAAGTGGAAAAAATTAAAGGGAGCAATAATAAAGATACAAAAAAAATCTGGGAAGCAGAAATTAAAGAAGTTACGGAGAAAATTGCAGAAAAGAAGAAACAACAAAAAGAGGAAGCCTAATTTCTATTTGTTTCTCATTAATGAATTATTGTTTCATTCATCCATTTCTCTTCTACTTTATTACTCACACTTTCTAAGGCCTCTTTAACTTGAGTCTCAATAATATTTCTATTCTCTTTTCTCGAAAGGGTAGAATTATTATATATATCTATCGCGTCTCCAATAAAGACAAGAGCCTCTTTCCCTTTAGGAGAGTAGCGAGAGTTAATATTCCCACCCCTCATCCTATTCACTACATCTAAGATGTTAAGAGCATATTCATTCATTCGTTCAATTGAACATGGCAGTGTGATGTAGGAGGGATCAACGTACATTAACACATCGACAATAGATGAGTGCATGAGAAATATGTGTGCATGAAGAGCTTTGATATCTAATAACGATGTGGCAATAGGAGAATTGGCTATTGTTTCAAAATTTTCTGGTTTTTGACCTAGTATACCGATATGTCTAATATGGAAAAGTCTATCTAACAAAGAACCACTTACCTTTGAGTGAGCGATGTATTGGGCATATGAAAGAGCTTTATGACAAATCGTATCAATCCTGTCTTTTAAGAAAAGATCGTTACTAATAGGAATATGATAAAACTCTTCTAAGAGTTTTACAGTCTCTTGTGTGATGAATAGCAATGTGTCATGGAGTGATAAGTTCTCTTTATCGACCGATATAAGAGTCTCTTTTTCCCATCTTTTTACTACGCTCATAATGAAAGATCGTGTATCTTTATGATAATGATATCCTAATGCAATGGGGATGATTGAGACGTTTTCTCCCCAAAGAGCAAGAGAAGAAATACCCGATGATAGCTGTTCAACTTTTCCTACATGGTAGGTAACTTGGCTCTCTGGTGCAAGGGCTACAGGAAACACCCCTTTTTTCATGGTTTCTCGTAACAGGGAGAGTCCTTTTGTATTGTTACTTCTATTTATTATAGGTATTGCTCCAAGACGAGGGAATACAAAGGAAGCTAATTCTCCTGCCCACTCAAGCACATCAGCTCCGTAAAGGAACTGAGCGTGAGCTATGATACGATGTTCTTTATCGACTTTCTTGTTGTATGTGTGAATTGCTTTATTGAGTTTTTTGCTTATCATAAGCATTAATACAGGAGCATCTTCTTTTGAAACATGGCGAAAAGCAATGATGAGTTGTCTTTTTCTATTGAAATGGTCTTTGTACGCTTCAAATAATATATCGAGGTTCTCTATTGCAATGGAAGATACCCCTTCTACCTTTTTTAGGTAGAGGGGGGAAATGAAGTTTATAATGCGTCGTGTGAGAGGAGAGTAGTGAGGAGAGACAAATCCTCGCCCTTTGCTAGCTCTAAAAATACCCGTATACACTTTTGCTTTATGGCTCATTTTGTTAGTCTAATTCTCCTGCCATCATCTTGTGGTAATACTCTTTATCGATTGGGTAAAAGTGTAAAATAATAATTCCAATAATATAAAAAATAATAGGAATAGGGCCACAGATGAGTTTTATTCCAATATTGGATAGAGCAGATACTTCATTTGGATTATAGGCAAAAATAGCTAAAATCCATCCATTAAGGGCAAGAGCAAGAGCCTGTCCAATCTTACTTAAAAAAGTCCATAAGCTAGAAAAGACTCCCTCTCTTCTGATTCCTTTGTGATGATG
>CAYZUR010000340.1:0-2648 GCA_964481535.1 uncultured Spirochaetaceae bacterium
CATTGTGTGGCAAGATGTGATGATCGACATTGCTAAGAATATAAAAAAAGAGGGGATGTATAATCTTCTTGTCACTAATGGGACGTTCAGTGAAGAGTCTCTTCTTTCTATTTCTCCACTCATAGATGCAATTAAAATCGATATAAAGGGAGATGATGCTTTTTATTCTACATATGCTAAAGCTCCCCATGCATTTGAATCAGTGAAGAGATCAATAGAGCATTTTGTTCATGCCTCAGATGCTATTGTTGAAGTAACTACTCTTATTATTGAGGGCGTTCATACAGAAAAAATGATAAAAAACATAGGTGTGCAATTAAAAGATATTGGAGTTAAGGTCTGGCACCTTTCAAAATTCTTTCCTTCCTACCATATGATGCATCACGTACCTACTAGTACCGAGTATCTAGAAGAAATGGTACGTGTTGCAACAGAGAGTGGTATTGAGTATATCTATAAAGGGAATACAAGTCTCAATGATAGCAAAATTATTACATGTCCTACCTGTGGTACCTTGATTGAACGAGCTACCTCTCAATTATTAGTAGATAAAGATGGACACCTGTATTGTCCTTCGTGCCACACATCAATATATGGAAAGTTTAGTTGCTCTCAAGTTCAATAACTATGGTACTTGTATACTCTCCAGCAATGAGGCCTCCTGTAGGAAGGGTGACCCCTGAAATTGCAAGATCTATAACATCATTCCACGTAGAATTGCCTGTGGGGGCAGGGACATCAACAGTAAATGCATACGCTACAGGATTTGTTCTATTTGGAAGAACATGAACTTTGTAGAAAATAGTAGAATTGTAACGCTCATGCTTAAAGTGAAACTTCCCTAGAATAGGATCAATCTTTGGTGATATTTTTAGCGTATAGGCACTTGTACTTCTTTTGTCAGTACTCGTAAATGTAGCAGAGCCTATTGTTATTGATTCAGTAGGATGGTCAGCAAGATATAAAGCATCTATATTATCAGCAGCAGGTGATTTGTGTACATCTAAGGTTATTATTATTTGTTGGTTTGGATTAGTTTTATTTATGTAATAGACAGCTACAGCATAATTGTGTTCACCAATAAGAACAGGGTCTTCTGTATCATATTCAGCATATATTTGTAAAAGGAGATTGGATGTGTAGCTTCCTACAAAACCAGGACTATTTGCTGGTGGTAAGGTCAAATTGAAATATATTTCACTTTCTAAATTCCCATCCATCGTTGCTGTTACTACTGTCTCATTCTGAGTTATAGTAGTAGGACTGCCCCCAGTTGTCACCACATAAGACAAGTCAATTCTTTTAGTTGAATCTTCTGTGTTGATAAGCTGGGGAGGGGATGGGGTGGTTGTGAAAACAAATGTGAGGTTTTTTTCAGCATCTGTCCATAAAGCTTCTCCATTTTGTCCTGCAGCATTAGCAATATCTCGAAATACTTGTGATTTATTAAAACCAAAGCGCCCTAAGGATAAATTTGTATTACCTTGCCACTGAATATTTGTATTATTAGTAGTGGTCCAAGCATATTCTTCATAGACGATTTTATACCATGCAGGATCTACAGCAGAGTAAGTATAGAAGAGTGAAACAAATAACATGAGGAAAATAGTTGCAAACATGTTTCTTTTCATAAACAATCCTTATCTATAGATAATACTTCTTGTAAGAGGTTGTGGCAAGTTGATAAAGGATAACTTATGTATCCTTTTTGCATAAAAAAAGGTAACCACGTATGTGATCACCCTTGAAAATTATCTTTTCTCATAAGAAAAGTTATTTATTTACGTCTACTATTTTTAGATCGGCTACCTTTATTTGAATCACTTCTAAACTTCCTTTTATTTTCTTCATCTTTAAAAGTAGAATCAGAATAACGAGGGCCTCTAGAACTTTCTCCACCACGAGTGCTTCGTTTAGCAAGGTGCTTCCCATTAGGATTATCTGGTTTTGCCCGTGTTACAACAGGTTTACCATTACTTTCCATATCACTAAAGGTTGAAAGAATTATTTTAGCAGCATCATTTCCAGCTGTAACGAAAGAGAAATCTTGCATTACTTGAACATCATTGAGTTCAGAGTCACTGACTCTTGTGTGCTCTTTGATGAAATCAACTAATACACGTTTTGTCATTCCATGGTTAAACCCACGTGCAATGAAGAGTCTTGTATCATCTTGATTACTTCTTCTACGATCCCAGTTGTCTCTTCGTGCATATCTGTCGTTATCACGGTCTCTGCCATACGAATCATCTCTTCTGTTATCTCTTTCTGGTTCTCTGAATTCACCAATTTTTCGATATTCTTTTAAGGAGAGCTGATCACCATAGTGTTTCTCTAATAAAGTCGCTACAATTTTTTCTGGCTCTTTTAATTCGAGTAGATCTCGAGCAATTTCTTCATATGCTTTTTGGTGGGTGTCATCGAGGTGGCTTGTAATGCTATCTAAGATACGCTCTCTTTTGATTGCAATAATAGTATGTGCATCAGGAACATTCTCCCGCTCAACTTCAAAGCCCACTGTTCTTTTAATGTAGGTAAATCTTCTCATTTCTGACGGAGTTACAAACGTAATAGCACATCCTGTTTTCCCTGCTCTTCCAGTTCTTCCAATTCTATGTACATAGGTTTCTGGGTTTTGTGGAATAGTA
>CAYZUR010000341.1:0-2632 GCA_964481535.1 uncultured Spirochaetaceae bacterium
AAATTAAAGCTTATTTTGCTGTTCCTACCAACTCTGTGCAAAAGATGGTTTTTTTTATAAAAGGGTAAAGGATATGTAGGTATCTCCTATAATTACCTTACATGTTTATAAATTATGTTTAAAGGTATAAAAGATATTTATTCATCTCATTATGATAAGTAAGAACATATTTCTCATTCACTAGAAGTTTTTCTTATAAGGGAAGAGAGTGAAGAAGCGGGAGAATCGATTTCTTGTTGTCACTTTGCATATACTCACAGATAAGATTCATTGCATTATCGAAGATGATGGGAAGTAAGGGTTCTTCTATTGGTGAGAATCGAGAGAGTACGTAGGAGGCAACACCTTGCGTCTTTGGACGAGAGATGCCAATACGCAATCTTAAGAATTCTTTTGATGAAAGATGATTTGCTATAGATTTAAGTCCATTATGACCTGCAAGTCCTCCCCCTTTTTGAAGTACAACTTTTGCAAAGGGAAGTTCCAAATCATCATGAACTACTAAAAGCTCTTCAACAGGGATTGAAAAATAGCGAACCATCGCACCAACACTTACCCCACTCTCATTCATATAGGTGTGAGGGAGGAGCACTCTACAAGAAGAATCTTTAAGGTGAACTTGCCCATGGAGGCCATGGAATTTTTGAACAAGATCCTGTTCTACATGAGAAAAATGGTATTGAAAGAAGAGCCAACCACTATTATGTCGAGTAAACGAATAAGAGGACCCTTTGTTACCAAGAAAAGCAATCATAGAAATATTCATATATGTATCATACATGATACGTATCTCGTAGTACAATGAGATGTTTATTCGACTACTCATGTATGAATAGAAGCGTTCATTAGATACCCGAATTTTCACGATGTACTAATAGTGAAACTCTTGTATGATGGTATAATTGTGATATAAACTACTATTGTAATGGGGATAAGATGACAAGAAGTGAATTTTTAATTACGTTAATGGGTCAAAAAGTATTACTCTTAGATGGTGCAATGGGGACAACTGTTCAATCTCTTCACTTACCAGAGAGTGATTTTCTCATTGATTCAATACCACCAGCATCCGGATGTATCGACATTTTATCCCTCACACGAAGTGATGTTGTCTTTGATATCCACTACCAATATCTCACTAGTGGTAGTGACATTATTGAAACCAACACCTTTGGAGCAAATGCATTTTCATTAGAAGAATATGGCTTAACAGAATATGTCTATGACATGAACTTAGCCGCTGCAGAAATTGCCAGAGCTGCAGCTGAAGTAATTGAAGAAGAGCATGAGGGCCGTTATGCCTTTGTCGCGGGAGTAATGGGTCCTACAGGGAAAGCATTAAGCTTTTCAACTTCAACAGATGATTTAAGCGCAAGAAGTGCCTCTTTTGATGAAGCTGTTGAGATGTATAAAGTACAGGTAAAAGGCCTCCTTGATGGGAATGTTGACCTCATATTAGTAGAAACAGTCTTTGATACACTCGTTGCTAAGTCTGCCTTAGTGGCAATATTTGAAGAGATGAAAGAGAGGAATAAAACTGTTCCTGTGATGGTCTCAGCCACTTTTAGTGACAAAAGCGGCAGAACATTATCAGGGCAAACGTTACGAGCTCTTGTCTCTTCCTTATCGAGTTACCCACTCTTTTCCTTAGGTCTTAACTGCTCAACAGGAATAGAAGAGATGCTCCCTTTAATAGATGAGTTAGATGCGATAAGTCCATTTCCTATCAGTGTCCATCCTAATGCAGGATTTCCAGATATTGATGGCAACTACCAACAAAGTGCCCAACTTTTCACCTCACTACTCTCACCCTTATTAGAAAGAGGGATACTCCATATCATTGGAGGATGTTGTGGGTCGACATATGAACACATAAAAGCTCTCAATCAATTAATCAAACAGATGCCTCCTCCAACAAGAATCCCTAAAGAAATATCATTTACATTAAGTGGGTTAGAACCACTTAAACAAGAGAATGACTCCTTTCTTATTGTAGGGGAAAGGGCAAATGTGAGTGGATCAAAGATGTTTAAGCGCCTCATTACAGAGGGAACATATGATAAAGCTATCGCTGTTATAAAAAAACAAGTAACAATGGGAGCTCACATTATTGATCTTTGTGTAGATGATGCCCTCCTTGATGGAAAAAAGGAGATGATAACACTTCTTAGAGGATTACTTGCAGACCCTGAGATTGCAAAAGTCCCTATTATGATAGATTCATCAAGTTGGGATGTGATCGTATATGCCCTCAAAGAGCTACAAGGAAGAGCTATTGTTAATTCAATTAGCTTAAAAGATGGCAAAGAATTATTTATAGAAAAAGCTCGCTTTATTGAATCTATGGGTGCATCTATGGTCGTGATGCTTTTTGATGAAAAGGGGCAAGCAGATACATTTGAAAGAAAGTGTGAAATAGCCACTAGGTCCTACAATCTGTTAATAGAAAACGCTATCACGCGTCCCACTTCTATTATTTTTGACCCAAATATCCTCACCATAGCAACAGGGATGGAAGAGAGTGCATGGTATGCAATCAATTTCCTTAATGCCACACGATGGATTAAGGAACAATACCCTTTAGTAAAAGTGAGTGGAGGATTAAGTAACCTTAGTTTCAGTTTTAGAGGGA
>CAYZUR010000342.1:0-2627 GCA_964481535.1 uncultured Spirochaetaceae bacterium
TGAAAAGTTAGAGTTGGTAAAATCAACTTGATCACCTAACACAGCAATAATACATTCTCCACCACTAGAATATGCTGTCATTGACATATCATATCCTTGAGCTTCAAAGATAAGACCTTGCACGTGGCCAGAGCCACCAGGTCCTGTGTAGGACATTTTTACTTTACCAGGGTTCATCTTCATATCATTAAGAAGATCATCTAGTGTGTTATATTTAGAATCGCCTTTAACAACAATTACTTTAGGGTCATTCACCACAGCCATGATAGGGGTAAAATCAGCATAGCTCATATCACTTATTCCCATAACACGTTGAGTTCCTAAAGAATCAGCTGTGTAAAAAATAGTATATCCATCTGCTTTTGCATCCAGCACAGCTTTCGCTCCAACAGACCCTGAAGCACCAGATTGGTTTACAACAGTTACAGGGACACCTAATTGTTTTTGAAGAGCAACAGCAAACTTACGTCCTGTTACATCTGTTGTTCCACCAGCTCCGTAGGGAACTACCATGGTGATAGCACTTTTAGGATAGACAGCACTTTCGCCTTGTCCTGTTGCCCATAGACCTACCATCATTAATAGTACTATAGAAATCACTACTATTTTTTTCACATCTCACCTCCGATTATTTCTCACCCATAAAACGACATATACTTACAAAGTATTGTATATTTATACAGTTAATATCCATTCCTTGCAAGCAAAAAACATGTTTTCTCATAAGGTATACTGATTAAATAAAGAGAAATTCATCTTTTAAATAACAATTAAGCCTATTTTTCCTCTTTCAGACGTAAAAAGAGAGAGAGGATGCCAAGAAGTATGGTTACAAGAAATAGAGCTATTGGAAGAGAAAAGAGTGTCGTAAAGGTTCCAATGAGAAGAGAAAACACAACAGCAAAAGCAGTCTCTGCTTGAGACTCAACAGATAACGAAGAAGCAAGAGCAACCTCATCCATAAGGGAAGTTACATAATCAATCCCAATTGGTTTTCTCAAATTCTCAACAAAGTAGATCATGAAAAATGCTGTTACAGCGAGAACAGGGAATTCTAAATAATAAAGAACAGCACTTACTAAGCCAAAGAAGATCCCTATATAAAGATATCTATTTAGAGCTTTTTGCGTAGAAGAAAAACGAGAAGAAATACTATGAGAATATTTAGAAGCAAAACTTGTGAGGAAAAAGATGATAAAATACACAATCCCTGTCGTAACAGCTGTCCTCTTTTGCCCCTCTGCATAGATGAAGAAAGGAAGAGAAAGGGCAAGTGTTTTTATCATTGGCTGAATATAGTCTTTTACTGCCTTATAATATCCACTGTATACCGCTTGGTTTCCAATTGCTTTAATAAGAGTAAGATTTTTGAAACTCTTTATAAACGACGTAAAAACCTCTACAAATATTTCACGCATACTTTTATCGACATTTGGAGTAAATAAATCAAAGCTCCTAGGATAGCTAAGAATAAGCATAAGATCGAGCAAATAAGGAATAATAGTGAAAAGGAATATAGGAGCATAAGAGCCCTGCCAAAAAACTAAGAAAGCTGCAATCAGAGCACTAAAAGCAGAACCTAGTTGGCTCCACGAGCGAGTATGCCCATAATAGAGAGCTTTCAATTTCAGCATATTATTCTCTTTCAAATAGGTGAAAATTATTGCCTTGTGCGTCCCTGTTCTAAATGCATCTCCAGTTGCATAAAACAACATCGCTCCTAAAAGAACAAGATACGATTGAGAAAAGAAAAATATGACAAACGAAATAATGTAAGAAAGGAGACTAAGTGCCATAACTCTTCTTCTTCCAACAGAATCAGCAACAATACCAGATGGAATTTCAAAGAGATTAATAAGAGCTTCTCTAACAGCATAGAGCGTTCCAATTTGAAGAAAGGTAATTCCCTTCTCTAAAAAGAAGAGGAGTAGAAAGGGTTCAAAGAATTTAAGATTCTTTAAAAATCCATACGCACAGAATTTATAGTATTGCACATCACGCACAAATACTTGACCACCATTATCAGTTTTACTCAAAATACTACTCACTTATTGCAATAATTATACCATATCCTCATAGGTAAATACTATAAATAATTGAGGAAATATTATGTTTAGAAAGATTTATTATAGATTTCTTGTATGACCAGTAGGTGGTGCGAGCTCTTTATACTGAGGCTTTTGTTCTTGTATGCTAGTGGCAGAAAAAATAGACTTATTAATAGAACAAGATGAGAATAATTTGTTTGAGTGAAGAGCGTATCTCAATTGATGATAACCGGTATATCCCTGCTTGGATGATTTAACACACTAAAGAAAAGAGAACATCTTCTATTGTAGTACATTCCCTGCCTTATCATACACACATATCACAAAAAGGTACTTTAATTGTATACAAATCATGCATTAACAATAAACATCATCCTCCTTTTATTGTACATTACTCTCACATCTATTTCTTTGGGCAGATGTTTAAAAATATATAAAATAGTTATTTCTTCTTATTTTCTTATTATATATATACTTGTAACTTTATTATCTTGTTTTTAAAAATATGTAAAACTTTATTTATATTTTTTATTAAAAACTATTGACATAAGTGAACTTATGTCATACTCTACTAATGTG
>CAYZUR010000343.1:0-2622 GCA_964481535.1 uncultured Spirochaetaceae bacterium
CAATGTAGAACCTCCTTACCTCCTATTATCAATGAAAAGATGAATAAAAACAATCACAATATTTAAAAAATATTCTGTAATATTATTATTATACCGAAAAACATTGAAATTCATAACAACACAGATCCATTAATGGTGGATGGTACCCATTCTTTTCATGTGCTTGATACTAAACTAAGAAGTAAATGGAACTGAGCGGGGTAATTACAATTAATGAATTGCGTTGAACTCAGGATGTCTCGAGACGGTAGTGTTGCTCTCTATACTGAAGTCATGAAGGATGGGGATATAAAAGATAGACGATGGTGAAACTACAATTGTGCAGATAATGTATATGAACCATACATAATATGGTAGCAATAAGATGGGATCTACAATGATGTGATACTTTGGAGTATTGGATGTATTACAGTTTGTCTAGTTGTTGGCTAAATACATCTGCATTCCCTAGATCTATTGAGAACTTTTCACCCACTGGTATGAACCTTCTGACATCCTTGCCAGCTTCTACCCAATCGATACTTGTGATCTTTTTGTATAGAGCATCATATAACCAAGGGAGATCAACGTGAATCTTTGAATTTTTCCATGGTCCTGATTGATTCAACGCCTCTTCAAGATAATGATAATTTACAGGAGCCTTATTCGCAGTGTACCAGATGAAATCATACCAGTCCCTTCCTTTCAAATAATTTCTGCATAATAATGCATGAATCTTGCCTGCAAACTAAAGTGGCCGGATTTTGTAGTGTTATTGGCGAGAGATAGGGGAAATCTATATATTTTACCTCATGCTGTCCACCGGATGGAGGAACTGTGTCTATCTCCAGCTTTATTCGGATCTTTTTTAGCATCGATGTTTTTCCAGCATAACGCAGGTGTAGGATTTTCCCTAGAGCCTCGTCTTTGAGAAATGCAAGCCTGACAGTAGATGCTGTTTCATGCCTATCAGTAATTTCCATGTTATAGCCAAATGAAACCACATCGGTTGCCACTTGTTTAATATATTTGGACCATGAAAAATTTGGATTTGGTTCTAGAAGGGTGAAATCTAATTCCTCGCTAAACCGATTGAGTCCATGAAAGATTCGCAGGCAGGTTCCACCTTGGAATGCAGCTTGATTGAAGAAGCCACTTCTTCCCAATGATGCAAGGATTACCTCTTGTGTTATTTCTCACAAGGCTTGCATCTCTTCAATTTCACAAGATATGGGATATGAATGTAGCTTTTGCTCTATCATTCTTATGCTTATGACAATAGCTCCTTCTTTAATCCTTTTAGAAACCTGATTACACGCTGGTTAGTATAATTGTCTGCCAATTCAAGAAAATCGCTCTTTGTAATCTCAGTTAAGTTTTCTTCATCGATGCGAAGAGAATCGATAAGTGGTTGACTCAAAGTCCAATAACATTTATGAAGATATACATAATCGGCAAGAGCTTTCAACGGTGTTGCTTGAAACCATACGTTTCCCGATTCATCCTGAAATCTCTCAACACCGGCAAACAGTATTTTTTGAGGAACTTTCTCATACGTAAAATACCCGAATGGTGTTAAAAATTCTGTTTGAGTATGAATTGTTACTGAGGTAATGGTGCTAACTCCTTCTAAAATCCAACCATAGTTGCTTAGTGCACTCTCGAATCTGATGTATGAGAGCCCAATAATCATGTTTGACACAGAGTATGGGTTTAATATGCCACTCCTATATAGCGGGGATAAAGTATAGAGCCCTCTCTTAATTAGGATGATATCACCATCAGCAATAGCTCGCTTGACCAATGAGTATCTAGTGTTATAAAAATTCAAGGAGAAACTTTTTATTATATTACATACCTGTAGTGACAATTAATTAGGGTATTTTAAAAAAACTGTTTGATCTTTCAATAAAAGTTCATTCTGGATAGATGTGGTTTTGCTATTGATAAAGAAACCTCTCTTATTTATGGTTCTCTCACTGGTTATCATTGTCTATTTTTACCTCTACTAAAAACTGATAGAAACAGTGTTGCTAACTTTACTGAAATCGTGAAAGATGGATATGGATGAGCAGTTGCTTAATACGTGTAATGTTACCTATTTGGCTATTGTTTCTAGAAGTAATGATTAAACAAGGAGAAATTTATATGAGTGATTTATTATTAGATAAGCGTCTTATTGCAGCAAAAGAGGTAGCACTACTTGCAGGGGAGCTCATCACAAAAGATAAAAGTGAACAAACCAAACTCTCCTATAAAGGAAAGAGTGATGTAGTTACTCTTATGGATGTGAAATGTGAAAAATTTATTAAAGGATACCTCCATGAAAGATTCCCACACGATAACTTCTTAGGAGAAGAAACTGGACTTGAAGAGTATGGAAATGGCGGTAAGTGGGTAATAGACCCCATAGATGGAACAAATAATTATGTGCATGATCTTCCTGGCTACACTATTAGTATTGCCTATGAAGAAGATCCATATGACCCCATTATTGGTGTTGTCTATTCCCCAGTCCATGATGAACTCTATTATGCTCAACAGGGAAAAGGGGCATTTTGTAATGGAACTCAAATATATGCCTCTACTATGAGTGAAATCAAACAAGCCCTTACATTTACCTGTCCCCCTGTAAGAGTCCCC
>CAYZUR010000344.1:0-2615 GCA_964481535.1 uncultured Spirochaetaceae bacterium
CAATAAAAACACAATTTCCATAAACCAATCAATTCCAAAATCACAAAAATATCAAAAAGCAGATCCACATTTGATACGAATAACGCTGAGTTGTACATCACATGGGAAGCTTGTAAGCTGTTGAACAGAACCAAGAGCCTAACCGAGAAGAAGGACATCCTCAAATCTCTGGTGGTTCCGGGCAAGCGACCTGCCACAGTGCAACAAATCAGTAGCAGGAAACTTCACTCGATTTTGCATCAAGTTTCCGATAACTAAACTACGCGAAAAGAGGCATAAATAATTATGAAACAAATTTTAGAATCCACTTTTTGGACAGAACTTTTCAAAACTGGCCAAAACTGGCTTATTAGCGAACTGCCGGGATTATTAATTGCTTTAGTGCTATTTTTTTTAGCATATAAAATTGTTGGTTTTTCTATGAAAAAGTTAAACAAAAGATTTTTAAATAATGCTAAGAAAAATGATAAGGCAGATACAAATGAAGCAGGAAAAAGAATTAATACCCTAACTTCTATTATCCATGGTGCAATAAAAGTTATCCTCTGGCTGATTTTGATAATGATTGTGCTTCAAAAAATCAGTATAAATATTGCGCCAATATTGGCAGGTGCGGGTATTGATGGAGTGGCTGTAGGCTTTGGAGCACAAGAACTGGTAAGGGATTACATTTCCGGATTTTTCATTATTCTTGAGAATCAGATTCGTTCCGGTGACGTTGCGATAATAGATGGAACGTGGGGATTGGTTGAAAAAATAGAGTTTAGAACTATCACCCTTCGCGATTTATCAGGAGTTGTTCATATTATCCAAAATGGTAAAATTAATGTCATGTCAAATATGACCAAAGACTGGTCTGCAATGGTATTTGATATTGGTGTTGCGTATAAAGAAGACCCAAAGGTGGTGATGGATTTAATGAAAAAAGTAAGTGACGAAATACAAAATGATTCGAAATTTAAGGACAAAATTCTTGAACCAATTGAGATATTTGGCTTAGATGAGATTGCGGATCGTGCAATTGTTATTAAAGCCCGTTTAAAAACTGATATGATGTGACCTCTTGTCAAGTAGATTATTTATCTTTTCTCATATTTCTCCTTAGTTTATTAAATAATTGAAAAGGATTGATAGACAGGAAATCAGTGTTCGGCACTTGACCATTCTGATATTCGCATATTGGTTAATGCAGGCCAATGGTCCGCCTAAAGCTCTTTCTGTCTAAAATCGTGAATCACCATTAAGGTGTCAACATAGTTTTCTCGAAGATAGCTGGATCGTTGCCCGATTATCCTGTCTACCAATCCCTCTCACCTTATAATTCTTGAATACTTTTTTCTACTGAATTTTGTTATTCATCATGCCCCAAATAAAACAGCATAATTCTCTTGCTACAGCAACAGTCGCCTTATTGTTATGCACTCCTCGGGAAGTAAGGCTACTATATACCCGATGCAACCTTCGATTTGCTCTATCGGCATATGCTATGACTTGTGCATCATTTCCCTTTTGCCGTGCCTGAAGCCTTTTTGGTTTTTTTACATATACACCGCTTCGCAGCGAGGCCTTTGCTCCTTCAATTAGTAATACCCTCAATCGCGTGTTTCCCGCCTTGGTAATACCCCCTCTTTTTTCTCGCTGTCCGCTTGATTCTTCACTAGGTACTAGTCCAAGGAATGAAGAAAACTGTGCAGGAGAGGCAAATCGTGAAAAATCCCCAATCTCAGCTACCAATGAGAGGGCAGTATGAGTCTCAATACCTCGAAAACAACGTAATCGAGATACTCTTTCTCTATATTCATCTTGGTTAGCAATTTCTTCAATCTGGCTATTGTACCTGTCAACCTTTTCTTGTTGGTCAAAAACTTCCTGTAAGTACTCTTTGAAAGTCTCTTGGGTAAGTGGGTCTATGAATTCCTGTTTTCGGAGCCAATTGAAGTGGATCTGTGTCCAATAACTTTTTCCCTCTGTGAATGTTCTTCCTGTTCGAAGAAGAAAAGACAACAGATTCTGCTTTGCTTTTTTCAGAGCTAAAACCCGTGCATTTCTCATTCGGGTGTAATCTTTGACGGCCTCGTTCTCTGAAGTAGGTATATGAACTGCGCTATAGGTACCCCACGCAAGGTGCTGTGCCAGCCCCTGAGCATCTAGACGATCAGTCTTTACCCTGTTTCCTGGTGCTTTGGGTAAAGATGTCGGAGCCATAAGTACACAGGGTATACCTGTTTTCTCAAGTTCTCGATACAAACCAAATCCCGTGGGACCTGCTTCGTATCCACAAAGAACTTCACTCTCAGGTTGTTCTTTTTGAAGCCGTTGTACATATTTGATTACTAAACTAGCCTTACTGGCAATTTTTGTTTGACCAAATGGTCTTTTGGTTGAAAAACTGAAAGAGCAGAGTGAGAAGGAATCCTTATGGACATCGATTCCGATGTGTATTACATTTGTCATTGAAGTGGCCTCCATTTGTATGCGGTAGCCGCATACGGTTTATTTGTTTATCCCAGTATGCACGGTGAATCCGCGATTTGCAAACTGGGAGGTCACTTCATATTGTCTAAACCTAGTGAACAATGGGCAGTAGGTCGGGAATACAGAGAACGCTTAAAGTA
>CAYZUR010000345.1:0-2615 GCA_964481535.1 uncultured Spirochaetaceae bacterium
GCTGGCATATGTAAAGGTGCAAGAGGAATGAGCTCTTTAATAGTAGAGAGAACTTCATCATCAATTAATGCAGATTTAGTGAACCGCTCACCACCGTGAACAACTCTATGACCCACAGCACCAATCTCAGACATATCTGAAATTACCCCATGCTCTTTATCAAGAAGCATCGTAATCATTAACTCAATAGCTTCTTTATGAGTCGGGCAGTGTACTTTGTCTTTAAACTCACTATTGCCAGTTTTTTTGTGTTCAATTTCTGAATACTCTAAACCAATTCTTTCCACAACACCAACAGCTAATACTGCCTTGCTATTCCAATCATACACCTGATATTTAGCAGAAGAACTTCCGCAATTCAGCGTGAGAATAATCATACAACGCCTCCTGAGTATGGGTCACATTAATAAAAATTTGTATTCTCAATTCTCACACGCACTTCAAAAAAAATCAATGATTTTGATGTAATCTCTCCCACTTTCACGTATATAAGGTATGAAAAAATATCTTCTCGTCGTGTGCACTCTCATCTTTCTTTTACTCCCATTGCTGGGTTCAACAAGTATCACCCTAGTGCCAACTAAGAATGAATATCACCTAAATCATAAAGATTCCTTAGAGATCAGTGAAATAGACACTCTTTTTTATTCCCTTTCTTCTCATAATAACACCTTTTACTCTTCATCTCTTTCCTTTAAGTTCTTAAGAAAAAAAGAGAATTATACTGTCTCTATTGGAGATATACGCTCTGATATTCGCATTATGATGCTTAGTGGTGATATCTACACATCTACACGATCCCTTTTCTCATCTAATGATTTACTTACTCTTCAATTAACACAATCATCTACCACATCAATAGCGTATTCGTTTCATCTAACAGAAGTATCATTTCATTCTTTTCTTATCTCTCACCTGGGTGAACAAAACACATATTTAAGTGGGGGAGTCTTATTTGACTCTCCACCTATTTCTAGTGGACTCTCATTTTTATCATCTATCAAAAGAGATGATAAAGAAGAACCTCTTTTGATGTTTAATCAATTGCCCCTTATTAAGGGATGGAATTCATATGTAGTATTGAAGAAAGATGACATCTCACTCTTCACCCTCTACACACTTAACCTACGACTTCTCATTACTTCAAGCTTTCCTCTAAATCAACAACAAAGCACTGCGTATATCTTTCATGCAACAATAGAGGACACTCATAAAGAACTCATTTTTAGAAGTACCTATCACCCTCAATATGCCCATCGGTGGGATGAAGTAAATGGAAAAAGAGAGACTATAACATCATCAGTTGAGTATACCTATTATCATGAATGGTTTGACTTATCGTATTCATATGTGAATGAAATATTTGAAAAGGGGCTCTTTGCTTATAATGTGGCCCCATCGAAAAGCACACATCTTTTTTCCGTAAAAGGAACATCGTGGCTCCTTTCATATAGAACAAAAGGAGAAGTGAATGAAAAGAATACAAGAAAAGAAGAGAAGAGGGTGAGACTTTCTTACTCACTCTCGTTCATCTCTCTTACTTCAACTCTCACATTAAGAAACTCATTATATCTTTTTCATAACAAGATAACATTTGATAAAGAGTATTATTCAATAACGGTAGAACTTGATTACAAAAAAAGACTTTCTTACACCCTCTCATTTGATAAAGCAAATATCCCCTTTGACGTATCCGTTAGATTAACTTCAAAGCAGGGAGCAACTTTTTCCTTTACCATCGACCAATGAGAGTTACTTCCCTCTCTAATTCAATCTTAGCATTCTCATAGACTAATCGTTTTACCTCATTTGATACATTGTAAATATCACGACTTGTTGTCTCTTGCTTAGTCTTTACAATAAAGTTTGCATGGTGAGGTGATACCATAGCTCCATTGAGGGAAGTGGTTTTACATCCAGCTTCTTCAATAAGACGACCAGCGAAAAACCCTGGAGGATTTTTGAACATACACCCAGCACTAGGAAGATCATATTCTCCCTTTTGAAGGCGTGCTAATCTACTCTTTTCTTTGTCTAGACGGGCAAGAGAAGAATTTTTGTTAAAATGAAGACGAAGGGCAACTTCATAAATAATGTAGTTGTTTTCTTTAAAATAAGAAGTTCGGTAATTAGTTGTCTCATTTAGAGGGTAATAGCGATAGAGATTGCCATCATGATCTAGATAATCGACCCATTCAATGAATGTGGAAATAGTAATCTCATGGGTGCCACTATTGCCCCACACTGCACCCCCAATAGTTCCAGGAAGTCCACCAAGAGGTTCGAGGCCACTTAGGTTGTGTTCTATTGCAATGTTGATTAATGTGTCGAGGTTGAGACCAGACTCTGCAACACACAATAAGCCTCTGACATGAAATTTATTCAATTTATGGGTGAGTATTACCACCCCTTCAACCCCATCATCGCTCACTAAAATATTAGACCCAGCTCCTAAGACAGTAATAGGAAGATTTTTAGAGGACGCCCATGTAATAACAGCTCGAAATTCATTAAGATTAGTTACAATGGCGAGAAAATCAGCAGGTCCACCACATTTATAGCTTGTATAGGGTTTTAAAGGAGCGCTTGGTATAATTAACTCCTCTATATTGATT
>CAYZUR010000346.1:0-2587 GCA_964481535.1 uncultured Spirochaetaceae bacterium
CAAGGAATTGCAGGAATCGGAATGCAAATGTTTGGAGTGGGAACTGCAGGAACTTTGTTTAGACACTTTATCGGTGGAACTCAGAGTGTTCCTGGAATTAACGATATGCCAATTCCCGGCTTATCAAAAATCCCTATTCTTGGAGTCCTCTTTTTTGATCATAACCCATTAGTATATGCCACCTTCTTAGCAGTTCCTCTTGCATGGTATGTATTATTTAAAACTCCATGGGGACTGAAGGTTCGTGCTGTTGGGACACACCCAAGAGCAGCTGACTCAATTGGAATTCAAGTTAACAAGGTACGATTCCAAGCTCTCATGGTAGGGGGAGCACTTGCAGGTCTTGCTGGTGCATATCTCTCTCTCTGCCAAGTGAAAATGTTTAGTGATGAAATTATTGCAGGAAGAGGATTCATTGCAGTGGCACTCGTCTACTTTGGGCAGTGGCATCCAGTTAAGATCATGGGTGGTGCACTGTTATTTACCCTTACTCAAGCACTGCAATTAGCTATTCAAGGAATGGGGATCGACTTCCCTTATGAATTCTTGGTTATGCTTCCATATGTTCTTGTAATTGTTGTTCTCGCCTTCTCAAGGAAAACTCAAAAGTCAGGTCCTACTGCGTTAGGAAAACCATTTAACAGAGAAATTAGGACGTAGAATAGAAATAATTATCATATTAGGCCATCAGAAATGTATGTTTTTGGTGGCTTTTCTCTTCTCTATTTCAAAGGAGATATAAGATTTTTTTTGCACCAAAATGCAACACTTAATAGACAAAACCATTGACAAATAGTCTGTGTACAGTAGAATTACAACAGATATAGTACACAGTCAGTTGCATCTTTTTTCTATTAAATGATGCAAATACTAAGCGGCTATTCACCTATTCGTTGTTTCGATAGTTCACCCTTCTTTTGATAAATTCTTGGTGAACAGAATAAGAGGAGGCCACCTTTTGCACACTTTTTTTGTAAATGGAAAAAAGATAACTACAGCAAGTACTAAGAAATTACTACATTTCTTACGAGAAGATCTCAACCTAGTGGGAACTAAAGATGGATGTAGTGAAGGTGCATGTGGAACATGTACAGTCATTATTGATGGAAAAGCTACAAAGTCATGTTTAATTCCTTTAGAAAAACTCATAGATAAACATATTATTACTATTGAAGGACTCACCACGAGAGAAGCTGATGTCTTTGGCCATTGTTTCGCACAAGAAGGTGCTGTACAGTGTGGGTTTTGTACCCCTGGAATGATCATGTCCGCTAAGGCATTACTTGATGTAAACAAGGAACCAACCCTAGAGGAAATAAAAAAAGCCCTTAAGGGAAACATTTGTAGATGTACAGGATATGTAAAAATTGAGAGCGCTATCTTAGAAGCTGCCCGCTATTTTAAAGAGAACTTACTCATCCCGGAGGAACACCAAAGTGGTGTATTAAGTGAACGATTTGTGAGGGTAGATGCAATAGATAAAGCTCTAGGAACAGGGGTGTATGTTGATGATGTAAAAATTGAGGGAATGATCTATGCAAAAGCACTACGAGCTAAATATCCTAGAGCTATTGTAGAATCAATCGATATCTCTAAAGCACTCATTCACCCCCAAACAGTAAAAATATTAACAAGTGACGATGTTCCTAATAATAAAATTGGACATATTGTAAATGACTGGGATGTTCTTATTCCAGTTGGAGGAACAACCCGCTATATAGGGGATGCTATTGTCCTAATAGCAACTCGTACTCAAGAAGCACTTGATGAAGTCCTCTCGTTAGTTGATGTGGTCTATAAGGAACTCACTCCTATTACTTCAACTATAGAGGCAATGAAAGAAGATGCCCCTAAGATTCATTCAAAAGGGAATATCTTAACAACTGAAGTCCTTAAGCGAGGGGATGCAGAGGATGCGATACAACATGCAGCTCATGTGGTAACTCGGCACTACTCTACTCCGTTCACTGAACATGCATTTATGGAACCAGAATCTGCAATAGGGCTTATTGATGATGATGAGAACCTCCTTCTGTACACTTCAAGCCAATCAGTATTTGATGAACAGCGTGAAGTCTCCCATATGCTCAAATTAGACTCAAGTAGAGTAAACTGTAAAGCACAGTTAGTTGGTGGTGGCTTTGGTGGCAAAGAAGATATGAGTGTTCAACATCACGCAGCTCTCATGGCCTGGCACACGAAAATGCCAGTTAAGGTAAAGCTTAGTCGACAAGAGAGTATCAACATTCACCCAAAACGTCATGCAATGGAGATGGACTTTACTTCAGCATGCGATGAAAAAGGGAAACTCCTTGCCCTAAAGGCAACTCTTATTGCTGATACTGGAGCCTATGCATCTCTTGGTGCACCGGTTCTTCAGCGTGCATGTACCCATGCAGCTGGCCCTTATAACTACCAAAATATCGATATCATGGGAAAAGCAGTCTATACAAACAATGTACCAGCTGGAGCTTTTAGAGGCTTCGGTGTTACACAAAGTTGCTTTGCTATTGAAAATAATCTTAACCTATTAGCAAAAGAAGTAGGAATAAGTGGATGGGATATTCGCTATCTCAATGCAATTAGA
>CAYZUR010000347.1:0-2586 GCA_964481535.1 uncultured Spirochaetaceae bacterium
GCTAATTCATCATATTTTGATGAGTTAGCATTGTCATAAATCTATTAACGCTATAAAATTCGCCGCATGAGATTAGAACCAACAGGTATCAAAGGGATGATGAGTCTTTACAAGGGACTTCCCCGTCCAGTATATGTCCTCTTTTTTGCAACTATTATTAATGGCGTTGGTATTTTTGTCTATCCATTTTTAGTGTTACTTCTTACTCAACACTTAGGGTATAGTGACGCATGGGCTGGAGCATTTATGTCTTTTGCTGCAGTTGCATATCTTCCTGGTTCTATCATTGGTGGAAAACTTGCAGATAAAATTGGGCGTAAGAAGGTAATGGTCATAGGTCAGTTATTAGGAAATGTAATGTTCTTAATATGTGGATTCCTTGGAAATTCTCAATATGTTCCTCTCTTTATTATCCTTAACCTTTTGTTTGATGGAGCAGTAGACCCAGCTCGTAGTGCCTTAATGACTGATGTAACAATTCCAGAAAACAGGCAAGTAAGTTTTTCTCTCAACTACTTAGGGCATAATATGGGGTTTGCTATAGGACCTGTAATAGCTGGTTTCTTATTTTATACTGCTCCTTCTTGGATTTTCTTTGGTAATGCAATTGTCTCTACTATCTCCATTATCTTTGTTGCATTCATGGTGCCTGAATCAAAACCAGATCAAGCGGCAATAGAGGCAAGTTATGAGAGTGATTCATTAGAGAGAGGTCATAAGGGTGGATTAATAAAAGCTCTACGGAGCAGACCTCGTATTGTAGCGTTAGCTCTGTGTATTACGTTCTTTAGTTTTGCCTACAGTCAGTCTCTTTTTGCCCTCCCCCTGTACACAACGCAGTTATTTGGAAAAGCTGGAGCGACGCTCTATGGGTCTATGATGTCATTAAATGCTGTGGTTGTTGTACTAAGTAATGCATTTATCGTAATGGCATTAAGGAAATACCATCCGCTAAAGAACATTGCTATAGCAGGTCTTTTATACGCTGTTGGGTTCTCTTTTATGGGACTTGCAAAAGCTCCAATATGGTTATTCCTCCTTACGATTATTTACACTCTTGGTGAAGTAATTGATGCAACAAATAGCCACTATTATATCGCAAATAACACTCCAATTAGCCACAGAGCTCGCTTTAGTGCGATACTGCCAATAATCATGGGGTTTGGCCATGGAATAGCTCCACTTATTGGAGGACAAATTAGCACACGCTTTGGATTAGAATATGTGTGGTTTACTGTAGGAATATCTGCATTAATAGGAACAATAGGTGTTACTGTTCTTTATCTCACTGAGAAAAAACCTCATACAGTGACTCCTCCTCCTATAGAGTGATAGTATTACCAGATGCTTATGAAAAATGGATGAGAATACCTACTTTATATTTTTTATATGATGGATGAGAATGAATAGAAAAATATTGAGGGGAGCGCACCATCAAGAATACAAAGAAACACATACTACTTCTTTCAATAATCAGTATGATGGTATTTACTAGCTGTCTACATGTAGAAAACAATAGAAACAACACATATAAAGCTAATAAAAATAACAATTCACATGAAAGTACAGTCACCCTCGACTATTCAGATGAATACAATTGGGCTTCCATTCCTCAAGAATTATCAAAGAAAATAGATGTTTTTTATGTCTATCCAACTATTTATGCTGACTCTTTTCCTAAAAATATGCGTATTAATAATGAAAAAGCAAGATCCCAAGCAAAAAGAATGCTTATAGTTCAAGGAGGAGTGTTTATAGAATCCGCAAATATTTTTGCCCCCTATTATCGTCAAGAGTCGATGATGGCTAAATTTGAATTTGATGATAGTGAGAAATCAATTGATGAATCGTATTTATTAGGATATAGGGATATTGAAGAAGCTTTTATCTATTACATGGATTATCTAAATAATGGAAGACCTTTTATTCTTGTAGGCCACTCACAAGGAACAGCAGTGCTTATCGACCTTATGAAGAGCAAGTTTGACAATAAAGAACTTCAAAAAAAGTTAATCGCTGCCTATATTATTGGTTATAGTGTAACAAAATAAGATTTCATCTGTTATCCTTGGATGCAATTAGGCTCAAAAAGCAGATGATATTGGAAAGATTATCACCTACAATACAGAAGCTCCTCATGCTCTCCCCTCTCTTGTCTATCTTGAGGGAGCTGTTGCCAGAAATCCTTTAAGCTGGACAACCTCAGAGGAAAAAGCAACAGCTGCTGCTCACTTAGGTGCTCAATTCTTTAACAAAGCAACAGGAGAACTATTAGAAGAGGTAGAGAACTTCTGTAGTGCTGAGGTTGATATGGATAAAGGAGTTCTCGTCATCACAGAGATGAAAACACCAACTCATGAAAGCATCGACCTTGATAATTTTGGTATATTTCCTGAGGGAGTGTATCACAAATATGATTATAGCTTTTTCTTTAATAACCTAAAAGAAAATGTAAAAGTGAGAGTGGAAGCCTTTCTAGAGAAGTAATCTATACTCTTTATTAAGAATCGATTATAGGAGTAAGTAAAAGGTAGGTAAATCAATTCCTTGAGACTATTATTTATACAAGCATTGTCTAAAGTTACC
>CAYZUR010000348.1:0-2575 GCA_964481535.1 uncultured Spirochaetaceae bacterium
AGGACATTAGAAATTATTCCCAATCCTCTTTAATAGACTACCAAGTCTTAGTACAAGATCTTGTTGAAGGGAATTATGACCCTCGTACCTTTACCTCTCTTGCTACCTACACAGCCTCTTTTGATATCCTCCCCTCAGGAAGATATGTAAGTGATTCATCTTTTGTTCCCTCTTTCTATAAAAATGACTATAGAGAAGTTGTTATTGAACATCTTCCTCCAGGAATATTCTATTTTTTCCATTTCCAGCTTATGCTGGTCTGTTCAGTGCTAGTGCCAGATACTAATGAACTTACTCCAACATATTCTATGAAAACACCAGATACTCTTTTTAGAATTACAAATAGTGAATACCAGAAGATTTTAGAAGGAAGGGGTCTCTTCCCCTAACTCAAATAAATATGTAATATTATGAGCATGGAATCAATTCGAGAATTATTTCGCATAGGGTACGGCCCCTCAAGTAGCCACACAATGGGGCCAAGATTTGCCTCTACTCAATTTTATGAATTCTTTAAAGATGCCGCCTATTTTCATGCAAATCTTTATGGCTCTCTTGCAGCAACAGGCAAAGGGCACCTCACTGACACTGCTATAAGAGAGGTTTTTAGTAACAAAAGTAAGAAAGTAGATATCTATTGGTTCCCTCAAGAAAATTTAGAATTTCATCCTAATGCACTCACTCTTATCGCTTTTAATGAAGGTGATGAAGAGTTAGGCAGGCAAACATATTATAGTATTGGTGGCGGAAAGATTGTTAGTGATGATCAAAAAGATATACAACCTAAGGCAACCTACCCTCAATACTTAACAAAGATGGATCATATCCTCGCTTATTGTAATAAAGAGGGGATGCAGTTGTGGGAACTTGTCCTTAAGTATGAAGATAAAGAGATTCTTTCCTACATAAAAGAAATCTGGACTGTAATGACTCGTGCAATTCAAAGTGGACTTGATGAAGAGGGTGTGCTCCCTGGAGGGCTTAAGCTTCAAAGAAAAGCATCTCAGTTTTTTGCACAAGCAAAAGATATGGGAGGCGTTATAGGAACTCCTGCTCGTGCTCTTAGTTATGCCCTTGCTGTCGCTGAACAAAATGCTGGTGGTGGACAAATTGTTACAGCCCCTACATGCGGTTCTTGTGGTGTGCTTCCTGGAGTTCTTCTCTATATGAGAAACCAATATCAATTATCTGATCAAAAAATCTATAGAGCACTATTAACAGCTGGATTAATTGGAAACCTTGCAAAGTTCAACGGTTCAATTAGTGGAGCTGAAGTTGGCTGTCAAGGAGAAATAGGGGTTGCCTGTGCAATGGCCTCGGGTGCTGTAGCACAACTTCTTGGAGCAAGTATTTATCAGATAGAATATGCAGCTGAAATGGGAATTGAACACCACCTTGGTCTCACATGTGACCCTATGTTAGGACTTGTCCAAATTCCATGTATTGAACGAAATGCCCTTGCTGCAATGAGAGCACTAGACCATGCAAGTTACGCACTACTCTCTGATGGAAGACATAAAGTCTCCTTCGATACAGTAGTTGAAGTAATGATGGAAACAGGACAAGCTCTTCCCCCTCTCTACAGAGAAACCTCTCTAGGGGGACTCGCAAGGCATCCGCATAAATAAATAATAATAATTCATCCTTTACCAAACATTCACACTCTACGCACGTAATTCCCATGTCCATCCTGTATTATTCATTTATAGGATGAAGCACTAGAGATGCTTCAAAGGAGTCCAAAGTGAATAAAAAGAAAAGCATAGTCTTTCTCGTATTATTATTTCTCGTAGTATCAGTCTCTCTCTTTGCAGGAAGAGGGAATCAACAAAGCGAAACTACTTTTCAAGGAAGAGGGAATTACACAATTGAAAAAAGAGATGTAGATGATTCATCTGCTCAAATGCCAAATGGGGCAAGAAGTATGAGAGCGAATCAAGTTCAAAATGCACCAAATAGTGAAGATTGTCTTTATCTTGAAACAGGTGAAAGAGGATTTGTAAATCAAGAAGCGAGGAATCAGAGAAATAATCAACAACAATTGAATCAGCAAGAAAATAGCAACAGAAGAAATCATCCTCAACAAAAAGAGAGTGCAAGAAGAAACAGTCCTCGTCAGGTAAATAGTGAAGATATAGAGAGAGTACAAAGCTATAGACCCTCTAGTGCGAGAAATACTTCAACGCAATCTACTCAACAACGAATGGGAAATCAAAGAAATTCTTCTCAAACCAATAATCGAGTGAGGTAATAGATGAAAACATATCAAAAGCCAATGATTACAACGCTAATTATGATTCTTCTCGTAACTACGATGGTAGGTGCTAGTGGTACGATAGAAAACGAATACGTTGAACTAGAAAATGAGGTTACTAATGAAGAGTCTCTCGTTATTTCCACACTTGAAGAAGATGCTCTTTTAATGAGAGAAGAGGAGAAACTCGCACGAGATGTATACCTTACTCTCTATGAAAAGTGGGGAGTAAGAACCTTTAGCAATATTGCAAGAGCAGAGCAAAAGCACATGGATGCAGTTGCGTATCTTATGGATATTCATAGTATCACAGACCCTGTA
>CAYZUR010000349.1:0-2567 GCA_964481535.1 uncultured Spirochaetaceae bacterium
TCCCATGATAGACATTCCGTTATTAAGAACACCCATTACAAGTCCACCAACAATAGCACCAATAATAGTTCCAATTCCTCCACTAGCACTCGCGCCACCAATGAAACATGAAGCAATAGCATCAAGTTCAAACATTGTCCCAGCTTTAGGAGTTGCGGCGTTAAGTCTTCCTGCAACAACAAGTCCTGCAAGGGCAGAGAGAAGTCCCATATTCGTGTATACAAGGAACATCACTTTCTTAGTTTTTACACCAGAGAGCTGTGCGGCTTTCTCATTTCCACCAAGTGCGTAGATATGTCGACCAATAATTGTTCGTTGAGTGATGAAAGTATAGATAGTGATAAGGAAAACAAGAAGGATCAAAATAATAGGAATTCCATTATAATTAGCTAAGCTTACTGTTAATAGATTAATTCCTACGATGATAAATCCAATCTTTACCAAGTCCGCCCAAAGAGGAGCTGCTCCAAAATCATATTTCTTCTGGTTATTTCTATTTTGAAGAACGAGAAAAATAAACGCAATAGAAAGGATAATTCCAAAAGCAAGGGCTAATACATTTAACCCACCAATTCTCACATCTCTTCCTGGTAAATACCCAGCTGCAATAGCTTGGAAAGATTTAGGAAATGGAGCTTTAGTTTGTCCATTGAGGATAACCATGGTAAGTCCACGCCAGATAAGCATACCAGCGAGAGTTACAATAAATGCAGGTATTCTCATATAGGCAATAAAATAGCCATGAAAAGCTCCAACTAGAATTCCTATTAATAGTGCAATTACTATAGTAATCGCCACAGGCACATGCCAATCAACCATCATAATTGCAGAAATTGCTCCTACAAAGGCAACAACTGAACCAACAGAGAGGTCGATATTTCCAGTTAATATACAAAGGAGCATTCCTGTTGCGAGTATTAGAACATATGCATTTTGAAGCAAAATATTATTAATATTCATTGATCTAAATAAAATACCATCTGTGAGTATTTGAAATAAGATCATGATGAATACGAGGGCCGTAAACATCCCATTCTTTCTAAGATTCTTCGTTATCGTTAAAGCAATTGATCTCATTTGCTACTCCTTAACCATTGTTTTTTGATGTCGTAAAATTGCTCTCATGATGTTTTCTTGGTTTGCTTCTTTACTATCTAAACATCCAATGATTTGTCCATCATTAATTACATAAATTCTATCACACATTCCTAGGAGCTCTGGTAGCTCACTACTAATCATCACTATTCCTTTCCCGTCTGAAGCTAGGCGGTTGATGATTGTGTAAATTTCATATTTAGCCCCTACATCAATTCCCCTTGTTGGTTCATCAAGGAGCAATACATCTGGCTCAGTCATGAGCCATTTGCTTAACACTACTTTCTGTTGATTTCCACCCGAAAGACTTTCTACTATTTGCTGTACACCAGTACATCTTACATTCAACTGCGTTTTATACTCATTGGCAGCTTGAATTTCAGCATTAAGGTTTAATACGCCTCTTTTAGCAATTTTTTTCAAATTAGCTAAACTGATATTCGTTTTGATATCGTTTATGAGTACAAGCCCATAGTTCTTTCTATCTTCTGTAACATAGGCAATCTTATTATTGATAGCATCACTTACACTCATGAGGGATATCGCTTTCCCCTCTTTGTAGATCGTTCCAGAATGCTTTTTCCCATAGGAGCGGCCAAAAATACTCATTGCAATTTCTGTTCTTCCAGCTCCCATAAGTCCTGCAAATCCTACTACTTCACCTGCTCCTACTGTAAAAGAGACATCTTTGATAACTTTCTTATCTTCTTGAAGAGTATCATATACATTCCAATTATCAACTCTAAAAACTTCTTTTCCAATTTTGTGCTTTCTTTTTGGCCATCTATCGGTGATAGATCGACCAACCATACTTTTGATAATACGATCTTCACGAATTTCTTCTTTTTCCTTATCTATGGTTTCTATAACAGCACCATCTCTAATAATGGTAATTTGATCGGCAACTCGTTCTACTTCATTTAATTTATGTGAAATAAGGATACTTGTAACACCATCTTTCTTAAGTCCTAACAATAAATCTAAAAGTTTATTTGATTCTTCGTCATTTAATGCAGCAGTGGGTTCATCAAGAATAAGAAGTTTTACATTTTTAGAAAGAGCTTTAGCTATTTCTACAAGTTGTTGTTTTCCGACTCCAATATCACGGATGAGAGAGGAAGGGTGTTCATTTAATCCAACTTTTCTCAGTAGCTTTACAGCTTCATTACTAGTTGCATTCCAGTTGATGACCCCATTTCTTGCTTGTTCATTTCCTAAAAAGATATTTTCACTTATTGAAAGATCGGGGATAAGAGCTAATTCTTGATGAATAATTACTATCCCTAATACTTCACTATCTTTTATATGTCTAAATGAACAGTGCTTACCTTGAAATAAAATATTTCCGGTATATGTACCCACAGGGTATACACCAGAGAGGACATTCATGAGAGTAGATTTTCCAGCCCCGTTTTCTCCAACAAGAGCATGAATTTCGCCCTCTTGAACTTCCAAAGAAACTTCATTTAAGG
>CAYZUR010000350.1:0-2565 GCA_964481535.1 uncultured Spirochaetaceae bacterium
CCACTTATAATAATTATTAACCCTTTTTTATCAATTGTATTTTTCTTTGATTCTCTATTAAAAGCGATATCACTAAAGGTGCCACTGATTAGAGCCATCACTAACAATCCAATAAGAAACCCTCCTGTTGGACCAAAGAAGTGAGCGAGTCCACCAAGCGCTCCACTAAAGACAGGAAGTCCAACAACACCAAGGACAATATATAAAGACGCTGCACTTAATGCTATCTTTTTGCCACCTAGGACTCCTGCAAGGAGTACAAAGAGCGTTTGAAGGGTAATTGGAACAATACCCACTGGAATTACTATAAACGAGCCCACGATAATAAGAGAAGTAAATAATGCTGTGCCTAATACGTTGCGAATAACCATATATTCCTCCTGAAAGATGTAATACCATATTAATAGGGGTATTGTAAACCACTAAAATATTATATGTTTACAATTAGAAGCGAGGAAGGTTGTTGATGACTAGTAAAGAAAAGATCCTTAATACACTTAGACAAACTCATGAATACCTCTCTGGTGAGGTATTAGCACAAGAGTTGAATATCTCTAGAGCAGCTGTTTGGAAGGCAATAGACTCACTTCGAAGTAGTGGCTTCACGATTGAGTCAAAACCTAATGTGGGGTATCGTCTAGAAAAAGAGAGTAACCTCCTTCATAAAGAGAGTATTCTCTATCTCCTTCCTAAAGAGGTAAAAGAAAGAGTTTCCTTGTTTGTGTATCAAACAATTGATAGTACAAATCAAGAAGCTAAAAGATTATTGGCGTCCAATATACAACAAGATGCTATCATTATTGCCTCTTCTCAAAGTGCCGGACGGGGTAGATTAGGACGAACATTCTATTCACCTTTAAACACAGGCCTCTACTTTTCTTATATTGTTACCCAGCCTCGGTCTATAACAGATGCATTAAAGATTACAAGTAGTGTAGCTGTTGCAACTTCTCGTGCTATAGAGAAGGTTGTCGATACAAAGGTAGAAATTAAGTGGGTGAATGATCTTTTTATAGGTGGAAAGAAAGTTGCAGGAATTCTTACAGAGGGTGTGAGCAATTTTGAGAGTGGGAAAGTTGAAAGCATTATTATCGGAATTGGAATTAATATGTTTCCACCACCAGATGGATTTCCCCCTGAATTAAATGATATTGCAACTACCCTGTTGGAATTAGAAGAAGATATTGTAAACCGTCTCTCAAGTTCCCTTATTACTCACCTTATCGACGTGTTAGATAATCTTCACGATCCATCCATCATGGATGAATATAGAAGTCGATCGTGTGTCCTTAATTCACCCATTACGGTAATTCAAAACACCCTCTCTTATCCAGCTTATGTGGTTGCTATTGAAGATGATGGGTCCCTTCGTATTAAAGATGAATTAGGACAAGAAAAGATTCTTAACTCAGGTGAAATAAGTATTAGAAAAAGAGATCTATAATGCTCTTAGCACAGCATTAGTCCACATCTCATTTTTTCTATCTTCTCGTGCATCTTCAGTTAAAAATATATTTTCAATAGAGAAAAGAGCATTGTTGAGGATGAATTGTTCTAGCATAGGGATTGTGAAACATGTAAAGGTTCGATTTCCTTGAGTGAAGTCCTCATCTCGAGCTTTAAAAGAGCAATATAGAATGCCTCCAATTTTAAGTGCTCTGTGGAGGCGACTAAATACATCATCAAGGTTCTCTCTTTTTACATGGAGGAGGGACGCACATGCCCAAATTGCATCAAATTCACATTCATATTCTACCTGTTCAAAGAGAGAGTGCTTTACAGGACACCCTGAATACAAGGCTGCACTTTCTACCATCTTTATAGAACTATCAAATCCTTGTACTGAGTAGCCTAAAGTCTTAAAATAGAGCATATCTCTTCCACTACCACAACCAGCATCTAGGATACTTCCACCACGGGTAACCTTATCTAAGAATTGATCATAGATAAATGAAAGATCAACATCTACTGTTGCATCTATGTATGAAAGGTGTGAAAAGTCGTAATAATTCTCTTTATTCATTGCTAAATCCTTCTATAGAGTCATAGTATTCATCATCTGTAAGATTTTGTGAATATCATTTTTTTGTAGTGCCTTAAAATATTTGGATTGATAGATAGCATATTTATCTCTTTTCCATAGTAGATAAACCTTTTTCGTTTAAATTTCTCAAAGGAGTTGGTACGTGCATATTCTTTTCATTCTTCAGATAATCAACCGTCCCCACTCATTCTTTTCTTTCAATAATAATTCCATCATATTTATAAAGAAATAGCTATAAAGCCAATAATGTTGTGAAATAGGGTTGACAATAGCACCTTACAAAGGGTATAAAATTCAAAGCGCCGCTTTAGCTCAGTTGGTAGAGCAAAGGACTGAAAATCCTTGTGTCCTCGGTTCAATTCCGAGAGGCGGCAAAGAAAGCACTTGTCTAATTATTATAGATGAGTGCATTTTTTTGCCCATAGGAAGGGTACAGTAGGTAAGTATGTATATTTATAAGTAGACATATATGACGATATGATGGTATTATTCTCTTATTATTCGTTATGTATGACGAAAAG
>CAYZUR010000351.1:0-2565 GCA_964481535.1 uncultured Spirochaetaceae bacterium
TACTGTGGTGGGCCTGGTCAACTAAAAGTGTCTACTTTTTTGGGGGCAGATCACTTGACAATAGGGTCCACTATATATTGCCATTAAATAGCTCTTCCCTTTTCTTATTATAGGAGTACGTAAAATCTGATGAAATCTAAAGTACTAATTACAAAAGATATATTATTACCACGATATCTTCCGGTTTATGGTAGTAAAGATTGGAAAACACCAAATATTGACGAATTGGCTGAAAAAGGAACTGTTTTTCATAGACATTATACAGTTGCCCCGTCCACTGCTATGGCATTTACTAGTATGTCTACTGGGCGCTATCCATATGAATTAAATAGAAAAGTCTATAAACATGTAGAGACCTATAAAGATTCGCTCACACTATTTGATGAATTTAAATTGTTAGGATATGAAAATCACATACTTTGGAGCAATAACTATATGAGTATGGCATTACCCTATTCAAGAAGTTTTGGAGAAGATAATGGAACAACAATTCATTGTCTTGATTTAAACAGACCTGTTGGTCCTCATTTTAACGGAGTGGGCCTTATAGAATTAGATGAAGAAAGAGCCAATAAAATCGTTGATTTAATATATGATGAAATCAATTCTATCGATTTTGAAAATAAAAAAATTTATTTATGGATTCACCTTCCTCATGTTTTATTAGGAAGATGTGCCTATGGTGACGACATAGACTTATTGGATAAGATTGTTGGATTCTTAAGAACTAAATTTGACGATGACTCTATCTATATTTCAGCAGACCATGGGAACATGGATGGCCTAAAAGGAAAATATGGATATGGATTTGATGTGTATGAGTCCGCAATAAGAATTCCATTAATTACCCCACGAGTAGAAAATAAAAGTCATATTGATTTTCCGACTTCAAATATACAGTTAAAAAGTCTCATTATTGATGGTAAAGTTCCTAAAGCTCCCTATATTCTCTCAGATACAGCGTATTATGGGCAATTACACAGAAAATTAGCAATAATAGTCGGAAAATATAAATACATTTATAATAAATTTAACAATAGTGAAGAATTATATGATGTCGAATATGATAAAAATGAAAATGTAAATCTTATTGAGCAGATTGTAAAATATGATGAAAGAAAGATTACGTATAACCTAAAAGAAGTCTACTATTACCCTCATTGGGAAGAAGCTTATTCAGTATTGGAAGAATGTAGAAAAATCTTCCTATCTGTGTGGCGAAAAAGTAGTGTTTTGGATGAATTTAAAATGAGGGCTATTTATATAGCAAAACGAATATTAATGAAGCCTTATCAATCAATAAAAAGAAGAAAATCAAAATATCGAAAATAATCACGAGGAGCTCTCTTAAATGAATAAAACAGTGTATGTTGCACTTAGTGCAGATTTCATTCACAGTGGACACATAAACGTATTAAAAAAAGCTACTGAGTTGGGAGAAGTGACCATAGGTCTCTTAACCGATTCTGCAATATCTAGCTACAAAAGAATTCCATACCTCTCCTTTGACCAACGAAAAGCTGTAGTCGAAAATATGAAGGGAGTTGTGAGTGTTATCCCACAAGAAACATTAGACTATAGTGCGAATTTAGTAAGTCTCAAGCCAGACTTTGTTGTTCATGGAGATGATTGGAAAGAGGGTGTTCAACGAGTTGTACGAGAAAATGTAATCAATGTATTAAGTGAATGGGGTGGTAAGTTAGTTGAAGTTTCGTACACTTCTGGATTATCAGCAAGAGTAATGAATGACTCATTATCAGAATTCCTTAATACTCCCGATGTTCGTCGGGGTCGATTGAAAAGACTTTTAAGTTCTAAGTCCATTGTTCGTATACTAGAAGTGCATAGTGGACTCTCTGGGTTAATCGCTGAAAAAGTGAAGGTGAGTAGTAACAACGAAGAGAGAGAATTTGATGGTATGTGGATAAGTAGTTTAACTGATTCAACATCTAAGGGGAAACCAGATATTGAACTCGTTGACCTCACCTCCCGTTTAACGACCATTAATGATGTCTTAGAAGTTACGACAAAACCTATTATCCTCGATGGGGATACCGGTGGGCAAACTGAACACTTCCCGTACATGGTGAAAACATTAGAGCGATTAGGTGTTTCAGCTGTTATTATTGAAGATAAGAAAGGGCTCAAAAAGAACTCCCTCTTTGGAACTGATGTAGAACAAACTCGATGCACTATCGATGAATTCTGTGAAAAATTACGGGTAGGGAAAAGAGCCCAACATACAAAAGACTTCATGATTATTGCTCGAGTAGAGAGCCTCATACTCAAAGCAGGATTAGAAGATGCACTCGAGAGATCAAAAGCATATATTGCTAGTGGTGCAGATGGAATTATGATCCACAGCAAAGAAAAAACTCCAACTGAAATACTTGAATTTTTAACACGATATAAAGAATTTGATGTAAAAGTCCCTGTTGTCGTAGTTCCTTCTAGTTATAATGATATTACAGAAGAAGAGCTGATTCAAGCAGGTGCATCAATCGTTATTTATGCTAATCACATGCTTCGTAGTGCATATCCAGCAATGGTAAAAACAGCAGAATC
>CAYZUR010000352.1:0-2562 GCA_964481535.1 uncultured Spirochaetaceae bacterium
AAAGATAGTATTATATTTCAAAATAATGAATAAATATTGATTACGTTCCATAAAGGGAAGGTAGTTGCAAGTGTGATTAATATTCAATAAGGGAGGATGAAGATATGGACTGGGAAAAGAAATTAGAGAGAATGGGTGAAATAACCATTTTATTAAAAGATGATAAAACAAACCTTGAATCCTCTATCAAGCTATTAGAAGAGGGTGTAGCTATCTCTAAAGAGGTAGAAGCGCACTTAAATGCAGCAGAACAAAAGGTTGAAAAAATTATTAATTCTATTGACGATGATGAAAATGAGTTAAAAACTCTCCCTTTTGAATCTCTTTCTGTTGATGAATCATAAGATGGCACTATACTAAATCCCTATTAACAGGAGCTATTTTTCATGGATAAAATTATCTTTTTAATACAATGTAATGACCGCAAAGGATTACTTGCTACGATCAGTCAATATTTTTATAGTAGAGGCTATAATATTTTACACTGTCAACAACATAGTGACACTGAAGCAAAACGCTATTATATGAGACTCGAACTCGATTTAAAAGATCTACACACTACTCGTAAAGAGCTGCAAAAAGAATTTGGCTCTTTTGCCCAACCTTTAGAACTTACTTGGGAATGCCATTTCACTGATTATAGAAATAAGGTTGCTATTTTAGTCTCTAAAACATCTCATACCTTATTTGACCTTCTCTCTCGCTATCATGAAGGAGATCTTACCTGTGAAATTCCCCTTATTATTTCAAATCATCCTGATTTAGAATTTATAGCAGATCAGTTCAGAATTCCTTTTTACTACCTTCCTATCACAAAGGGGAAGAAAGAAGAACAAGAGGAGAAAATTAATACCCTCTTAAAACAACATCACATAGACCTCGTTGTCTTAGCTCGATATATGCAAATACTCACACCACAATTCACCAATGAGTGGTATGGAAAAGTAATCAATATCCATCACGCATTCCTTCCTGCTTTTCAAGGGGCGAATCCCTATAGAAGAGCATATGAGAGGGGGGTGAAGATGATTGGAGCGACAGCTCATTATGCGAGTGAAGACTTGGATCAAGGACCTATTATTGAACAGGATGTAGTGAGGGTAAATCATGAACTTACCCCCGAAGGATTACGTAAAGTGGGTAAAGATGTAGAGAGACAGGTACTCAGTCGTGCAGTTGGAGCACACCTAGAGCACCGTATTCTCATCTACAACAATAGAACAGTCGTCTTTAGTGATGCACACTAATTAAGATCAATAAAGGAGGGGTGAACAAATAGTCCATCCTTTCTGATTAATTCGCCATCCATCCATATTTCTCCACCACCATACTCTTTTGTTTGAATCTGTACTAAATCCCAGTGAATGCTACTTCTGTTAGAATTATCACAATTCGTATAGGCATTTCCTGGAGTGAAGTGGATCGAACCGGCAATCTTTTCATCAAACAATGTATTATCCATTGCAAAAGTAATAGCTGGGTTACATCCTAGGGCAAACTCTCCAAAGTAACGAGCTCCCTCATCACTATCTAAGACTCTATTGATAGCTTTTGTATCATCACTTGTTGCTTCTATTATCTTTCCATCTTTAATCACAAATCGAATATCATTAAAAGTTTGGCCATGATACGTGCTTGCTGTATTATAATGGATTACACCATTGACACTTTTGAGAACAGGAGCTGAATACACTTCTCCATCAGGAATATTCCTGTGACCTGAACATTTGACCGCTCCAATATCTTTTATACTAAAGGTAAGGTCAGTATCTACAGCTTTAATATGAACCTGATCTACTGTATCTAAATATGCTTTGGCTTTATCCATCGCTTTATCCATAGCCACATAATCAACTTCACTAGTTACTTTATAAAAATACTCTTCAAACTCTTTTACACTCATCTTTGCTTGATACGCCATGAGAGATGTTGGATAGCGAAGTACTACCCATTTAGTTTTGACAACCCTTATATCATGATGAACTTTATTATTATAAATCTTATTAAAATACTCATATCCCTTACCAGCATGGGCCATTTCAGACGGATTCACAATTCCTCTTATCCCAATAAACGCATCCATATTACTCATTCTATAGGAGTCATTATCTGTCCATCCGACCAGTGATTCTTCTGATGCCCCAACAACCATCGCTCTTTCAATGGTGATGCTTGAAAGATTTACTTCTGGATATCCTCCGGCAAGATAGACCTCTTCAATTAACGCTTCAACCATGCTATGAGGAACATCTGTTGCATTAATTAAGCACCTCTCTCCTTTTTGTAGTTCTACACTGTAGGTAACTAACAAATGGGCTAATTGTTTCTCTTTACTTGAACTCATAACGTTTATTCTCCTTGTAGAGAGATTCTTCAAATGGATCTACTCCATCTTCAAATAATGAATACTCTCTTAATTCTCTACTTGTATAATCATAAAATTGTATATTAGATGCAATGAGATGAAGATGAGAAGCTTGTTTGCCTCCATATAAGGAATCCCCTATAATAGGATAATGGGACCAACAAAGATGGCTCCTTACTTGATGACGAAATCCTCTT
>CAYZUR010000353.1:0-2560 GCA_964481535.1 uncultured Spirochaetaceae bacterium
GTAAAAGGTCTCGTACTGGAGCTACTGTTCTTCTTGCCATGATTAATTCTCCCTTATGCCTTTGGCTTTTTAGCACCATACTTAGAGCGACTTCTCTTTCGATCATTCACACCAAGGGTGTCTTTTGCACCACGAACAATGTGGTAACGTACACCAGGAAGGTCTTTTACCCTTCCTCCTCTCATAAGCACAACTGAGTGCTCCTGTAGGTTGTGTCCAATACCAGGGATATAGGCGGTAACTTCAATTCCGTTTGAAAGGCGCACTCTTGCGACTTTTCTTAATGCCGAGTTTGGCTTCTTTGGGGTGACTGTCATTACTCTGGTACAAACCCCACGTTTTTGAGGACATCCTTGCAATGCAGGTGACTTTGTTTTGTTAAAGTTTGTATTGCGTCCTTTACGTATTAGTTGGTTAATTGTAGGCATCTTACGATACACTCCCTTTCTCTTTTTCCAAGTGTCCATTTATAAGGACACTCTTTAATTCTAGCGACAGCTCGCTACCATTTATTGTATATCATCTCCAAAGTCAGCATGTGATACCGTTCTATTGAGGATAATGAGTGACAAATAGAATTCTATTCGTCATCCCCATCACCATCTATAGGTTCACCTTCGGATAACATTTCTTTATCAATATCAGCTTCATCATATTCTTCTTCATATAATGCAGCTTTCCTAGATTCCATTAAAGATTCAACTTGAGATTCAAGATCAATCATATTTTCTTCTTTCACTCTAATATTGCGATATCGTTTCATTCCGGTACCAGCAGGTATTAAGTGTCCGATGATAACATTTTCTTTCAATCCCCTCAGTACATCTCTACTACCTGCAATAGCCGCATTAGTTAAGACTTTAGTAGTCTCTTGGAATGATGCTGCTGAGATAAACGAGTCAATACTAAGAGAAGCTCTCGTAATACCAAGAAGCAATGGTCGAGCATCACTTGGTTGTCCACCTTGTGCAATGACTCTCGTATTCTCTTCATGGAAACGATACTTATCTATTTGTTGACCTTGGATGAAGGAAGTATCTCCAACTCCAATAATCTCTACCTTTCGAAGCATCTGTCGTACCACTACACCGAGGTGCTTATCATTAATATCTACACCTTGGAGACGATACACTTCCTGTACTTCATCAAGCAAGAATGATTGTAAAGCATTTTCGCCTAGAATGTCTAGAATGTCATGAGGTGCTATTGGACCATCACACAATCTTTCTGCAGCTTCTACTCTATCTCCATCACGAACAATCATGTGTTTGCTCATTGGAACAAGGTGTTTGAACTGGTGGCCAAAATCGTCTTCAACCATAACAATTCGCTTACCCTTGGCTACAACACCAAAGCGAACAACACCTTCTACTTGTGCGAGAACAGATGGATTTCGTGGTTTTCTTGCTTCAAACAATTCACCAACACGAGGAAGACCTCCTGTGATATCTTTTGTTTTCACACTCTCTTTGAGAATCTTTGCAAGAATTTGCCCTTTTCGAATCTCCTTGTGATCATCAATATTCAAATATGATGAAGCGGGGAGGAAGTATGTTGCAAGGATTTCTCCAGCATCATCAAGGACTACCATTCGTGGTTGAAGAGTTTCACTAATATGTTCAGTAATTTTCTTCTCAATAGATCCTGTTTCAACGTTGATTTCTTCTTTTAACGTTGTACCAAGTTTTATATCGATAAACTCAATTTTACCATCAAATTCTGCAATAATAGGTTCACTAAATGGGTCAAACAGAGCAATCGGAGTCCCTTTTGATACGTAGGAAGGAATCTCTACTTTTAACTGAGAACCATTTCTAATATCTATTCTTTGTTCCTGAGCAATAATAAAGAATTCGTTATTATCAGTAATTTTAGCAATTCCGATAATAGTCGATTTAATTATTTCACCCTTTTTGTTTTTGTATAAGGGGAGTCCAACAGCAACAATCTCAGCATCTTTAACAAAAAGTTCAGACATCTCTTCTTTCTTTATGTGCTCTAATATTTTTGAGTAGAAGAGGAATCCTTTTCGTGTAAAGACTCTTTCGTTATCATCTGTTGTTACCATCATACCAGTCACTGAATTTACAAAAATTGGATAATTAAATACAACCCTATTCTCTTCAGCTCCACTAGTAGCGGTTCCTCCAACGTGGAAAGTTCTCATTGTTAACTGCGTTCCAGGTTGTCCAATTGATTGAGCTGCAATAATACCAACAGCTTCCCCAATATCGACAGGCCGGTTGGTGGCTAAGTTTCTTCCATAGCACTTTCTACACACACCGTGGTGTGCTTCACAAGTAAGTACTGTTCGAATGAGAACTTTTTCAACTCCAGAATGTTCAATTTCAATAGACTTATCAGCAGTAATTTCTTCGTTTACATCAAGAACAAGTACTCCTGTTGCAGGATGAATTACTTTCTCTAAGGTGTATCGACCTACAATTCTATCTGACAATGGTTCAACTATATCATCCCCATCTTTCATTGCAGTTCGTTCTATTCCATTAATTGTCCCACAATCATCTTCATTAATTACGACATCTTGTGCGATATCAAC
>CAYZUR010000354.1:0-2541 GCA_964481535.1 uncultured Spirochaetaceae bacterium
CCGAAACAGCTTTGAATACTTCGACTATACTCAGTACAAGTATTGGGATTTGGGTTATTGAGATTTATTTGTATTTTGGTGCTTGTCATTTGTGATTTTAACTATTTACTTAAGCTTTCAGGCTTTATAGACGGGCTCTAATTAGTTTCTGGACAAATATAATTTTCATAATAATAGATTAGTAGTAGTGTATATTAATTTTATGTTAAATTTTAGTTATTACAATCCAACAAGAATTATCTTTGGAAAGGATTCTATTTCAAAGGTTGGTAATGAAGTATCTCACCATACATCCAAAGTATTGTTGCACTACGGTGGTGGGTCAATAAAGAAAAATGGTGTCTATAAAAAGACTATTGCTTCGTTAAAAGAGGCTAATATAGAAGTTGTTGAACTTTCTGGTGTAGTTCCTAATCCACGACTTTCATTAGTGAGAGAGGGGATAAAAATCTGTAAGGATGAGAATATTGACTTCATTCTCGCAGTCGGTGGTGGCTCTGTTATTGACTCAGCTAAAGCAATTGCTTTTGGTGCTTTATTAACAGGAGGGGACGTATGGGATGATTATTACATGAAAGGTGATTGTGAAGTCACAAAAGCATTAAAAGTAGGGGTTATCCTTACTATTCCTGCTGCTGGAAGTGAAAGTTCAACAGGAACTGTCATTACCAATGAAAAGAATAATCTAAAACGAGCTATTAATAGTGAAGCGGTAATTCCAACTTTTGCTATCATGGACCCTGAAACTAACTATTCTCTCCCTGATTATCAAACAGCATGTGGAGCTTCAGATATCTTGTCCCATCTACAAGAGCGTTATTTTACGAATGAAATTCACAATGATCTTTCTGATAGATTATTAGAGAGTGCAATGAGAAATATTATCAGCTATGCACCTCTTGCCCTAAAAAATCCAACAGATTACCGTTATCGTAGTGAATTGATGTGGACTGGAACAATAGCCCACAACAACCTCCTAGATAGAGGAAGAGTTGGGGACTGGGCTTCTCATGACATTGAACATGAATTGTCCGGTATGTATGATATTGCCCATGGAGCTGGTTTATCAATCGTATTCCCTGCTTGGATGCGTTATGTATATACTCATAATATTGACAGATTTGTCCAATATGCAGTGCGTGTATGGGATATTGCTCTTACATTTGATGATAAAGATACAATTGTAGAGTCTGCAATCGATCGCCTTGAAGCTTTCTATCGTTCTATTGGTCTACCTGTTCACTTAGGGGATGCAGGAATTGGTCCTGATAAGATTAAAGAGATGAGTGATAACGCTATGATAGGACGAAGTAGTGTTGGGAATTTTCTTACTCTTAAGAGTGTTGATGTTGAAAAAATATTTCGCTTAGCCTTATAAGAATTAGCTATTAGCTTCCTTGGGAATCTTCTTTAAGATGGTTCCCACGGGGCACACAGCACACCATGCTCTCCCTCTGTACAATATTCCAAATACAACTCCCAAGATCGTGCTACTGAGCATCATCGAATAGAGCCTATATGATAGGTGTAGCAACCATTGACTCATTTCAATATCGACAACCTGAAAGATAGGGAATAAAGGAATTGCAATAAATAACCTGATATACGGCATAGCTACCATCTTGCCTAATGCAACTTGAATAGTACTTCCTGTGATGAAGAGCAAGTTTAGGGTAAAATAGGTGAGCATCAATTTCCTTAGATACCCATCTCTAAACATAAGAGGTGTTTGTTTATATTTCCCCCTCTTTCTTCCAACAAGAGAGGTGAAAGATGCACGAGGACAATAGTGACGACACCATAAATTTTCTCTTTTAGTAAAACGAATAATAAAGGGAACTGCCATACATAGTAAGGCGAGCAATGAGAGTGATATATGGATAAAAGGGAGTATGAAGAAGAGTGTTGTGATTAAAAAAAGATAAGGGACTAATCCTCTTCTTTTGGTATCTATTGAGTGAGTCATTTTTTCTCCATAACAAGGGCTCTTGGGAAACAATATCTTGCACATTTTCCACACCCTGTGCAGAGATTATAATTTACTTTAGGAGCACCGACCCCTACTTGTGAGAGGGCTCCCACTGGGCATGAGTGAACTGCAGGACAATGATGATTTTGTGGGCATTTTAGTCTATTGACTGCTAATTTTCGTGGACCTTTAATTTCTTCTTGTTTGGTAAATCCAAATAACTCTCTTAACCCCATATTATGTAGTATCCTCATTTTGGTTAGATATTGTGGATACTATAGGAAAAGAGCTATAAGTAATGTGATGAAGTCACTTTACTTTTATGGGCACAATCTATATTCACATGTATTCATATGAATATGTTATACGTATCTTTCAGAAATTTCTTTAAATTGAGAACCTACTCGTAAAAAGCATTCGAGGATTTCTGGATAAAAATGTTCTGGTTGTGTCCTTCCATCTCCTATTGAGATTATCTCTATTGCTTTTTTATGAGTGAATGCTTTCTTATAGGGCCTGACGGATACAAGAGCATCATATATATCTACTATTGAAACAATAGCAGCACTAAT
>CAYZUR010000355.1:0-2527 GCA_964481535.1 uncultured Spirochaetaceae bacterium
TCTGAAGCAACCGTCTCTCTTGTACTTAATAAGCGCCCTGGCGTGAGCGCTCTTACGAGGGCTAAAGTGTTGGCAATATCACATGAGCTAGGATACGCCCCTAATGCTATTGCTCGAAGTTTAGCGATGAATAAAACAAGCACAATTGGTCTTGTGGTAACAGATATTGAAAACCCTTTTTATGGCAGTCTTGTCCACTTCTTAAGTGGACAAGCTCAAAAGCATAACTACTCTCTTTTAATAGCTGTCTCTGGAGAAGAAATAGAGACTGAAGATGAGATTATTAATGTATTCTTATCCCGTCAGGTTGACGGGATTATCATCATCCCATCTCAAAATGTAAGAACCAATTATCATGTATTTGAAATGCTAAAAAGGAGGGAAATTCCTTTTGTATTTGCAATCTCTTATTACCCTCAATATAACGATGCATTTGTGATGACAGATTATAAGTTAGGAAGTTATAAATTAACCAAGTACTTGATCAGTTTAGGACATACACACATTGTCCATCTAACAGGAGCGAATCCTGACGCTCCTTTTAATAGAGAGAGAGTGAAAGGGTATAAAGAAGCGTTATATGAACATGGGATTACCCTTGATCTATCAAACATCATTAGATGCTCTAAAGCTGATTTCTATTCTGGATACCAAGAAGTCAAACATCTGTTAACTCACTCGAAACCAGATGCAATTATTGCTATCAATGACGTTATGATCTTAGGTGCGAGAAAAGCTATTTCAGAAGCTGGGTATAAAGTCCCTAAAGACATATCTATTGCCGGTTATGATGATGTCTCTTTTGCTTCCATCATAGAAACACCCCTTACGACGGTGAAACAAAATATTGAAGAGATTGCTCACTTAGCGATAGGTCTTCTTATTAAGAAAATAGAGAACCAGAAGATTACTCACTCACAACTTCTTGTTCCCCCTGAACTCATCCTCAGAGATACTACTTCTTCTAAGAAGGAGTAACTCTACAGAGCCCTGCTTAGGGCTCTGTAGTAGATCTTTTATAGATCAAACAACTCATATCCTAGATAAGTAGAAAAAGCTTCCCTTAAGGCACTACAGACGTGGTGCTTACCAATTACTGTGTGATGTCGGTATCCATTTTTCCCAAGTTTATTCAGCTTGGGTTGCAGATTATCTATATGTGCAACTCCTGCACATCCAAAGTATCCATCTTCTATTTCATCATCAAGGAATTCACCTTCTCCAACATAAAATTCTAACTTCCCATTTTCAGTTTTACAGTTAAGGTAGGTCATAGGAAAAGAATCAATTCTCCCTTCATTACTCCCCCATCCACTCCCTGGGCATGTTTTTGCAAACATTTTATGGTCAGTTACTAATCCCTTCTCTCTCATTAAGGACTGTGCAACAGGTCCGCAATGAAAGAGGATAACTTTATCTAGGTCTTCTCCATAGTTATTATTCCAATCAAGACAAGCTGCAGGATTGCCACTTGCAAGTTGTACACCTCTCATACAGATTGCTGAGTTTAAATCAACTTCACAGGAGGCGACCATGCCTCTGTCATTAAATGCACTGAGGAGGACACATGGGGAAATCCCGAGGATCTGCTGCATCTCTTCCCAGCATCTTATCGTAATGGTATCTAAATTATACTCACTGATATATTCTTCAATTCCCACAAACACTTTTCCAAGAGTTACCATTTTATCATCTGGGACTAGAGAACAATTGGTGTAGTTGTTAAGAAATGCTACTTTATCACTCACTCTCTCATCTGTGTCACTCATGAGGGAAACTTTATGGATGAGACTCGAGAGGTCAAAGGTCTCTACGGTAATGCCGTACTTTTGTAAGGTTATCTCATCATAGCGAACTGTTTTAAATGCTGTGGTTCTAGCCCCTAGAACTCCTATTGAGAATTTCTTCATGCCACCTACCACGTTACAGATAGAGGCAAACTCATGGAGGTTTTTGGTAAATTGTTTGCTTAGAGGATGTACTACATGCGGCTCTAAGAGGGTGTAAGGTATTCCATATTGGTAAAACACATCTGAGATACTAAATTTTCCACAGTAGGCGTCTCTTCTATTTTCAAAGTCCATTTTTCCAATTTCATCTGGATAAGCTTGTATTAAGATGGGTTTACCACAATTTTCTAATGCTGAAACTGCTCCGTTTTCATCTCCGAAATTAGGGAGGCAGATAATAACACCATCATAAGAGTCACTGTGCTTGGCGAGCCAAGCAGCGTATGCGGCTCCCTCTTTTCTCGTTTCTACTGCTCCAAAGCGTGTCATGTTTTCATCTGGAATAATATAGCTATAGCCTGCAGTAGTGACTGCTTCAATCATCTCTTTCCTTGCACTCGCTATGAGTTTTTCTGGAAAGAATCCTCTGTTACCTAAATAGAGGGCAAAAGTTGTTTCTTTGTGTAGAGTGTTGTCCATGGTATAGTACCTCTTATGTTTTATCGTTCTTCGTGTATCGATACACGATAATATGAGTATACATGTATCGATATTCGTTGTCAAATTTTATTTGAACG
>CAYZUR010000356.1:0-2524 GCA_964481535.1 uncultured Spirochaetaceae bacterium
CCTGTTTTTTTTATAATCCTGAGTAATTGCTGAAGTTTTTGATATTGAGTATTAAATCTAACACCACCAACTAGACCAACATCCCCAGAAGTTTGAACTGCCACACTAGCATATTTCCCCTTTTCATTAATAATCTCAGGGAAAGTACCTGTCCTTAAAAAATATTTAAGTAATGAAGTTGCCCAAGAAGCGTTTAATCTAGGATCTGCTCCATTTGAATTGATTCCAATTAAAGCTGCAAACAAAGCCATCACAGAATCATCTGAAGCTTCTGGAACCTCATTTACCAGCATCTCTCGAAACTTCTTAATATCATCGTGATACCACGTTTCAGCTTCAATTGCTAATTTCATATTTCTTTCGTATATAGTATCAATATGATTTAACATCTGCTCTACGACACGTTCAAGAGCTGTAGCTTCTATCTTCTTATCCCTTTTTTTAGGGTCTAAAAATAATGGATTGTTAGCAAGTGCTTCAGATACTATAATATCTACAGTAGGAGATTTGAAAGTACTGGGTCGCTCTTTCTGAAACAGCTTATTACTTCTTTCAAAAGGTATCGCCTCTTCATAATCATCTTCGATGTCGTAGTATTGTGTAACCCCAATTTGAGAATCATCAAATACAACATACTGGTCAGATACGATATCTGTATTATTCATGGAGTCTCTTGCGTTCTTAAATATTACTCCATCATGACCATCAGATTTTGCTTTCTCTAGAATAGATGCATAGTCTCTTCCTTCCCAACTCCCACCTTTCTCATCTAAGATAAGGGGATTCTTCATTACAAGGTTGGCTTCAATAATAGCAGAAGTCATATCTGTTTCCCACTTCCACTCTAAGTCGTTATATTCATCCATCAAATCAATTGATCGTGCTACAAGAGGATTATCAAAATCAGCATTATTACTAAGGTAATCTATCCCTTTCTCTTGAAGCTCTTTAATCACGGCAGAGGTCTCTTTTCTGTTAGCTGCCATCTCTTTAGAAAGAACTGTATCCGCATAAGTTTGTGCAACGTCTTTAGTAGCTGTAAAGAAGATCCCGAACTTTGCACTCATCGCTCCTGTGTTAGATCCCATTAATTCTTTAATAAAATCGGTAAAAGCTTCCGATGTGCCGTGATATACAACAAGAGGCTCTCCATTCTCATCAACAGCTTTAGATCCATCAAACCATTTTTTAAATTGGGGTCCTGCAGGAGGAGCTTTTTGAAAAAGGATGTTAGGATTATTAGAGTCCCATGTACCTTGGTTGTTTATGGATTTTATTTGGGTTGGCTCAAAGGCTACAATAGTATCGTCCTTAAACTCTTCAGCTACTGAATACTTGTTATCCCTTTCAATAATTACACCATCATATCCTTGGCTGATAAGTTCCTGCTTATAGTCGTTCCATCCTTTTGGTGTTCTCATAAATCCATACTCTTCTGTAGATGTCTTGGAGACACTCAGCTCATTTGTAAATTCCATCCGACTTAATATCTTTGGATTCTGTATGCTTGCATAGACTTCCATAATCACGTTGTCAGGTGTCTTGGCAAAGGAGAATGCTGTATTGGAATTGTCCCTTGAGAAACCTCCAGCAACTTCTCTACTTGAAGTGAAAAAATACCCAAGTTTAGCTGATGGGTGCCCTGTCTTTGATTTTGTGTCCTTATTGAATGTATCGAACTGTGCATCTGTACCGTGATAGATAACACGTGGGGATCCTTTTTCATCTACCACCTTGCTGTCACCGAACCACTTCTTGAATGCTGCCGAATCTATAGGAGGAGCTTTTTGGAAGAGTGTATAACTTCGATAATTAAAACGCTTAGATGGAGGGACTATCTTACCATCTACATCGTAAACAAGAGCATCTGTAAGTTTTCGATTATTTAAAGTATCTCTATAAGCATATTCTTTACCGTCATCATATCCAAGTTCTGCGATAGAATTCACATCCCACCAAACGTGTTCTAAAGGAACAGTGTGGACTACTATGCGATATCCTTCAGGAATCATAGCCCCTTCGTTTTTGGCGTATTCTCTATCTGGAGTAACCCAATCTCCGTTACGAAACATATCTTCTTTAACATTCTTTGGAATTGCTCGATATAAACGGATATTAGCTTTACCATTTTTTTTGTACCGAGCTAAAGCATCTTCAACCTGTGAAAAAGAATGTCTTTCCTCGTTTCCAGTATACCAGTTAGGATGTTCCCAAAAGCCATCTGGTATCAAATCGGTTTCATTAATTCTAGCAAGGTTTACACTAAAATCATCATGCCCGTTTGGAGCTTGATGATTCATTCTAAAATCATTGTTTGAGATGTATCCTTTTTTTCTTGCCTGATCATCTACAATTTTCTGCACAGTTTCTATATCTTCTTTTTCAAGTGCATCAAAATATCTTTTATCAATGCTTTCTTGGTAAAGGATGTTTGGATTACTAGAATCAAACTCTCCATTATTATTTGTTGCAGATTTAATCTGGTTAGCAGAAATCACCGCAAAGATCTCTGAATCGCCATCAA
>CAYZUR010000357.1:0-2513 GCA_964481535.1 uncultured Spirochaetaceae bacterium
CCCTCTTTATTTCCATCAAGCATTCGAGAGATTCGTTGCATCTTACCAATTGAAGACCTAACAGTTTGCACAATTGCATCAAAGATATTCTCATCGTAGGTGTCTCTGTTGATAGTGAGATCGTCGATGATATCATTCATGATAGATCCATAACCGACGCCCATTTCTGGCATGAGACCGTATTGTTGCTTGTACATCTGAGCAGAGATATTTTGAAGCTTATTCATCCTCTGAACTTTCTTCTGCTCGAGCATCACCTTGGCATCTGAACGCATTAACTGTGCTGCTTCGTATAGTATTTCTAACTCGCCTAACGTCCACCTATTAATCTTTCTTCCTTGCTGAACCCACTGTAATTGCTCATCAGCGATATATTGACTTATCTGTTGTGGAAGTGGTTGCCATCCCCCTGGTCTTTGATCTTGCTCAAAAAGAGAATGAATTAGATTAAAAGCTTCTTCAAATGAAGCATCAACTGAATCAGAGTTGAAAGTTACTGTTGCAAGGATTCTCTTATGTAATTTCCCTAAAGCTTCTTTAAGTTTTCTGGCTTTAATCCTTGAATCAAGAACTTCAACCCTTCTTTTAAGCTTCTTTGCTTCATCAGTTTTTACAGTTAGTTGAGACCTTAATTCTTTTACACGAGCTCTACGGTCTGCGAGATCCTTTTCTAACTGATTAACCATGGAAGCTTTTTTGCTTTTCTCTTTTAATTTACCTTGTAGCTTTTCAATTCTTGCTTGTTCTTTGTTTAGGTCAGACTGAGCGGTCTTTAAAGCCCTTTTTTCTTTTTTAAGACTATCTGTAGTTTCATTGAGAGCAACCATAATTCTTTTCAAGGTTTTCTTTGACTTTTCAAGACTCGCATCTTTTTCAACACCAAGTTTTTTTAATTCTGCGTTGGCCTGTTGCTCCATTGCAATCACACCGTCATGAGTTGATAACTTCTCACGAGCATTGTAACGTTCTTTTTTATCAGAAGAGGTTCTGAGGTATTCAGCTGCTTGGCGATTAGTCATACCATTAAGCAGTAGTGGTTCATTGAGAGCTTCTTCCATCTCTTCCCCAAGAGCATCATAGTAACTATCTCTTCCCGCATCACCTGAAGGAATAAAACCCTTCATATCTTGGACTCGTTCCCTTGCTGCATCAATAACCTGAACGGCTTTTCTATATGGTCTAGGGTTAGCTTTGATAAGGTCTCGAGCCTCCTGGAGCTCTTCTGCTGTAGAATCTTTTGTTAACCTTTTAACCTTAGTGGAAACACCTTTGAAAGAACCCCAATGATAGCGAACAAATCGTCCATCATAGTTTCTACGGTTAGTATTTCCTTTGACATCCACATCTTCATACCCTCTTAGGTCTTTACCAAGAGAAATGAGAGCCTTATCGGTTCCTATGTTGAGACGAACAAATTGAGCATCTTTCTCTTTAGGGTCCTGAATCCTAGAATAAGCATGAATTCTTAAGAACCAAAGTTTGTCTTTAATACCCCATTCATAATCACCAGTTTCTACGTAGGATTTAATGAAGTCTAAATATTCATCTGTGTTAGAGTAATTGTGAGCCTCTTCTAACAACCAAGGATTCTTTTTAAGGTGTGCTCTGAAATTGATTTCATCGTCAGCCCATTCCTCTCCAGCATATTCTTCTAGGATGTCTTGAGGTACATAGAAGAAGTTTTCGACTGCTATTTTGACTTCGTTTTTTCTGTAATCTAATAATTGTTGTTTTGCTTTAGGGGAGAGTTGGTAGAGTAATGTAGGATTCTTTATCTGGCTTTTATAAGAATCAGCACCCCCAGTATAAGTTACAGCTTCTGCTAATTCTCTTTCTTCGTAGAATTCTTTTGATCCATCTCTTTGAGGCGCTTCTTCCGAGCCTTTCTCATTTTCTTTCTGGATTCCTCGTCGAAGTAGCCTTCCTCCGCCATCTTCTTCAAGGTAGCCCCGTGATACAAGTGTGCGTTGTCTTTCATACATTGCTCCTGAAAAATTACTAGTCTCTATAGGTACGCCATATGATCTATGGAGGTCTTGTTCATTATACCATAGCATAGCCTGTATTGCACTAGGAGAGACATCTCTGCCTAATGATTCACTTACTTTTTTTGCTACATTACGTACAGCAAGATCCATTAATTCTCGTTCGTATTTATTCCTAGGAGCTTCAACTAAGAATGATGCTTCATAGGAACTTCTTTCTTTTTCCTCTTTCTCCATTGCCCCAGCGAGAACGTCTTTTGTTGTTTTTTTATAGCTTTGCCACGGAGTGCCTAAGATTCTGTTCCAAGTCCTCGTAAACCATTTATCTTTGACTACGAGATTATCATAACCCAACAAAGCCATTGCAAACTGCCCAGTCTTTGGTCCAATAAAATCGAAGCCATTATAAACACCAGTTTTAGCAATACCACTCAATGAGTTTGCTTCGGTTATGTCTAATAATTCTTGACCAGTGTGCTCCTCTAGCAACCACTTAGATGCACTTTCAATAGACCCTGTTTTTTTTAT
>CAYZUR010000358.1:0-2512 GCA_964481535.1 uncultured Spirochaetaceae bacterium
TAATAACATGAGTGAGATCTTGTACATCAATACCACGAGCTGCAACGTCAGTTGCTACAAGAATTGAAATTCTCTTTTCTCGTAATTTATGTAAAATTAATTCTCTTTGTTTTTGTGCAAGGTCTCCATGAATGGCTTCTGAGTTATAGCCTCTATCAATGAGCATTCTACTTACTTCATCACTTTGCATTTTTGTTCTGCAAAACACGAGACCGTAAAAATCTGGAGCAATGTCGATTAAACGACAGAGCAATTCAATCTTTTCACTCTCTTTGACTTGGTAGTAGTGCTGATCAGTAAGTTTTGTAGTGTCGGCTTCTCTCTCTATTTGAACAAGAGAGTAGTCCTTCATAAATCGTTTTGCCAATGATAAAATGGGTTTAGGCATTGTTGCACTAAACAAAAGCATTCTTTTATCATCAGGAATTTCTTTAAGAATAGTTTCAATATCTTCAATGAACCCCATGTTTAACATTTCATCTGCTTCATCTAAAACAGCAAATTGTACATGAGATAAATCAAGAGTTTTACGACGAATATGATCAAGGATTCTTCCTGGAGTACCTACAACGACTTGTACACCCCTCTTTAATCTACGCATTTGTAGATCCATGGAAGCTCCCCCATAAACGGGGATGATACTGAGGTCTTGATCACCTCGCATTGATTCAATTTCTGCAGCTACTTGTACTGCAAGTTCTCGTGTAGGGCTAAGAATAATTGCTTGAACATATTTCTTTCTTACATCGACGATCTCTAAAATAGGAAGGCCAAACGCTGCGGTTTTTCCTGTTCCTGTTTGAGCTTGACCTACGACATCGCATTTTTCTTTTAATAGTAATGGTATACAGGCTGCTTGAATGGCAGTAGGTTCTTTAAATCCCTTTTTTTCAAGGGCATCTAGCGTGCTTTGGGATAACCCAAGAGCCGCGAATTTCTCCAATTGTTGCATGAGACTCCTAAATATATATGTTGTGCTGATAAGGATATGAATATAGGCACATCCCTACTGTATACAAATGACTAAACTTATTCAAGGTGAATCATAGGGGATTTCATACACTCTCAAGGCTAAAGTCTATGGAAGGCCCTTAATCACCTACAATATTATTAATTTATTCTGTATTTTTCACATGTTTTTGATAGGTCAGCAATACTCTATGATCCTAAGAGAACGATATTTTATTCCTATCTCAGACAAAATTTACCACCAATACAGAAGCAAAAATTGTCTCTACGCCGTTATGTAAACAACGGGGGGAGTGATGAAACACCAAACAAGAGAAATACAGCTAAGCTCTCAATCAGCACAAGATGGGCCTCTATGGCCAGATATGATAGATAGAGGGTCTCTGTTGTTCCAATGGTGCAAAGGAGAGAGTATAGCTCACTTAGCGAGAGAACACTCTCTTCCCTACCACATTGTGTATCGATTAATTAAAAGCGATTAAATACATCCTCTGCAAACCCTGCAAGATGTTCTATTGGAACTTTTATCCCATCATCGAGAATCATAAACCCATCAAAGTGTCCAAATACTTGATGTTGAACTGACTTGATGATGAGAAAATCACTTTTAGTTGCTCTATCAGTTACTGGGGTGAAGGTGAGGCTGATTCTTTCGTCATTTGAAGTAACCTTCCAAGGTTTCTCATACCCCTCTTTTGGAATAATAAATTCTACTTGATCTATTTTATGTACATTGTTTTTATAAAATAGGGCATTTTCACTCACCTGTGATCTGTCTGAAAACCCATAACCAAGATTAAATCCAATAGAAGTGCCGTTAGTAAACCCACTTGCTGATGCCCAGTACCACCTGTTTTGATATGTCCATCTTCCCCTTCCCCAGTCTAGTGTGGCCACTGATTCATCAGGGGTTAACTCATAGGTTGTATCACCAAGGCGAACTGTTCCACTTACCCCCATACAATTAATTTTTTGATTATAGTAGAAAGCCTTTCTATTTTCTTCCCAACTTGTTGCAATGTTGATACTCTCCATTGAAGGCTTTTGTACGATAGTGAGGTCTGCTTCGAGTCCTTTTGATGAGTCGAGTTCAATACGCGGGGCACCACATAAAAGCCTTCTTCTCTCATCTCTTTTCGAATAGGCGATTCGTAATTGTTTGTTAGCATAGGCAACTTCATAATCACCACTATGTGGTGGTAACATTAGGCGTCCTAAAGGGAAGGGCTTCATGCTATCTTCTTGTCTCCAATTCCCAGTTTTCATATCGACAAAAGCAATAGCAAAGAGTCCAAGGTATCCTAAATCACTAAAAGTAGTGGTGAGAAAAAATTGATGCTTATGAGAGTATATTGCAACATAATCCCACTCTTTAATTCTCAATTTTGACCCCTTAATTGCATCCCTTGAATAGATCCAAAGGGGTCTTCTCGCCCATCCAATTTCACTAATTTCACCCTTTTTGTTAAGAAGTTCTCTCTCTTCGGTAATTTCGTGTTGCTTCATACATCGTCCCCTTTATTTTCATTTTTTAATCTTTTTC
>CAYZUR010000359.1:0-2510 GCA_964481535.1 uncultured Spirochaetaceae bacterium
ACAAACTTTCACTATATTTCATGACCCATTGGATGAAAGAAATAGAGAACTTTGTACATAATAAAAATACATCTGTTTATGCTGAAAATGCATTTAATGTAATAAGTAATAATCTCAATCTCCTTCCTTTTGACATTAAGGGAGACTTTTGTATGGAAGTAGATACTACTATTGATTTAGAAACTGCTAAAAAGAGGTTAGGATGAGTGAACAAATAGTAAAACAAGGCTACTCTTCATTAGAGCAACTTGGCTCTATAATAAAAGAAGGCGCTTATTCACGGGTCCTTCTTTTTACAGGCGATGCATCATTTGAACAAAGCCCAGCTAAACCTATTATAGAAAAAATCTTCTCATCTATTTCTTTTACACGCTTAAGTGGATACCATATGTATCCCACGTTTAAAGATGTAGTAGAAGGTATTAAAGGTTTTCATTCATTTAGGCCAGATCTTATTGTGGCAATTGGCGGTGGAACAATAATTGATATGGCAAAGATGGTAAATGCCTGTGTGAATAAAGAAGATCTTCCATCTATCATTAGAGGAGAGAAACCGCTGGAAGGTGTTGCTCTTCCCTTTGTTGCAATCCCTACTACTAGTGGAACTGGAAGTGAAGCAACTCAATTTGCTGTTGTGTATCTTGATAACCAAAAATATTCTCTTTTACATAAAGATATGTTGCCTAACTATGTGATACTAGATCCTTCTCTCACCGATACTCTCAATCCTTTTGTAACAGCATCTACTGGAATGGATGCTTTGTGTCAAAGCATTGAGTCCTTTTGGTCTGTTAATTCAACGAATGAGTCTATTCTCTACTCAAAGAAAGGAATTGAACTTAGTTTGAAATACTTACATGATGCAGTGAATAATCCATCTAAAGAAAGTAGAGAAGGGATGCAATTTGCAGCATATTATTCAGGTAAAGCGATAAATATTGCTAAAACTACAGCAGCACATGCGCTCTCTTATCATCTAACCTCCACATATAATATTCCTCATGGACAAGCTGTTGCCCTCCTTATAGGATGGGTCTTCAAGCAAAACTCATTAGTTACTGAAGAGAACTGTAATGATTCTAGAGGTGTCGAGTTTGTGAAAAGACAACTCAATACTATTACAGAACTCTTAAAGGTAGATGATATTACTAAAGTTGAATCATTCTTTGATAATCTTATTAAAGATCTTCATCTTACTAGTGAAGCATTTGAGTTAAATAATGAAACAAAGAAAGAATTATTTAGTAAAGTGAATATAAGTAGATTGAAGAATAATCCTGTATCATTAATTTAGTTCTCTAACGTAAATAATGAAGTATAATTCGAATTATAATTTTTATTGAAATCTTTAAATATCATAATGAAAATAAAGGATTATCAATTGAAGAGGATTAAAATGTGCTACTTATTAAAGACAACTTTATTAATGTGTTGTTTAAAGAAATCAAACTTAGGATATAGTTGAAACTGCATTCTTCTGATTTCTTATAATACAATTACCATAAAACAATTCGAGGGTGTTGCAATTACTTGCAGCACCCTCTCTTTCGTTATAGTGATTTATTCTTCATTTTGGATAGACTAATACTTTTTCTAGTTCTGGTTTCTTTTTAAGATCTTCTATTAATCCAGCAGCTCTTGCTTTATTTACATAATCTTTGTGTTGGAAAGAGTAGGTGAAGTTCATGTGAATATCATAGTTCCCTTCCATAAGAGCAACAGCATCTTCAGTCATTACTAACTCTTCATCTGTTGGAATAACATAGATTCTTACAGGAGAGCCATCTTTAGAGATATCAAGTTCTCCATTACGACATTGACCAATTCTGTTTTTCTCTTCATCAAGGTGTATACCTAAGATTTCAAGATCTTTTGTGGCACCAAGTCTAATATGGGGAGCCATTTCACCAACACCCGCTGTATAGATAATAGCATCAACTCTACCAAGTTCTGCAGCATAGGCGCCAATGTATTTCTTTAATCGTTGAGTTTCCATGTCGATTGCAAGTTGAGCTCTTTCATTACCATTAGCAGCCGCATCTCTTACATCTCTTCTATCACTTATTCCACAAATTCCAAGCAGACCACTTTTCTTATTTAAATTACTGTCAATCTCTTTTACATTCATTCCAGTTCTGTTCATCACATAAGGAAGAATAGCAGGATCTAAATCGCCACTACGAGTTCCCATGATAAGACCTTCAAGAGGCGTCATTCCCATAGAAGTATCTACACACACACCATTTTTAACAGCACAAATTGAAGCACCATTTCCTATGTGACAGATAATAAGATTCGTATCTTTTGGATCTTTCCCTAATAATACAGCAGCTCTTTTCGCTGTGTAGACATAACTTGTTCCATGAAAGCCATAACGGCGAACATTATATTGAGTATACCAACTATAAGGGACAGCATACATATATGATTTAGCTGGCATAGTCTGATGCCAAGCTGTATCCATAGAGATAGAGTGAGGAATATTTGGCATTACTTCTCTAGCAGCTTCA
>CAYZUR010000360.1:0-2506 GCA_964481535.1 uncultured Spirochaetaceae bacterium
ATGGGCAACAATTACAGCAGTGGCTCTTTCTCTTAGGGGGGTACTAAAGACTTCTCTAGGGTGAACGAGGGTGTGATTCACAAGTCCTATAGTTACTGTTGTTATGCTCATAACTTCATGTGCTCCATTAAGAGCGATACAGAGAAAATGTTCTTGGAGGCGACTTCCAATATGTTGTATTAGAGGGAATACATCTCCTGGGAAATTAATTTGTTTGCGTCTAGAGGGAAGTCTCCTTCTTCCTAATTCTAAGGAAGCACAGATGAGGGTCGCTTTAGCTATTCCGAGTCCTTCAATATCAACAAGATCCTTTACTTTTAGTTGATTCTCCACAGGTTGCGTGTCGAGAATTTTAAGAATTGCATAAGCTACTTTCATTGCAGGATTCTTTTGTGTGCCAGAGCCTATCATGATAGTGATGAGTTCAATATCTGATAAAGAGAGAGCTCCTAGAGATTCAAGTCTCTCTCTAGGTCTTTCGTTAGGGGGAAGCTCTTTAATGTTAATGTAATTCGGTTCTTGTTGTTTATATTGCATCATGTTCACAATACCTAAATAAACGTGATTTTGCTTCACCTCTCAATGAGATATTTTCATTTAGTATAGGACGCGTGACATTCTTAAAAAAAGATTTGAGTGCTATATCAAGAAAGAACTTTTTAGATCTTTTTTTCTTAAGACTTCTAAAAATAGAATATACATGTTTTTTAAGAGTGCCAAATTTCTTTCTCTATAGTTTTCTATTCATTTTATCGTGTGCGTATTCTGTAGTGGGTGGGCTTAGCCCACCGTAGCTTATTGCTACTTCCTATTATATAGAGAGAAAATCAATACGCTAATACGCTGTTTTTTCCTTATCGAGATTCTCTACTATTCTTGCGAGATAATTGTTGAAGGAGTTCCATTCATCATGATCTAGAGGCGGTTTTACTATATCTATCCACTTTTGAGAGATAGTTGTGATCTCACTTTTTACTTTCACTCCCTCCATTGTGAGGGAAATGAGAATTTTTTCTTTGATCCTTTTTGTCAATTTTTCTCGTAATGAGGCTTAGTTGTTCCAATGATTTCATAGCTCTTGTCACATTTGCTTTATCAATGCGGAGTCTTTTTGCTATTGCTTCTTGGGTCAATATCTCTTCATCCTCTATAATTAACAGATATGCTTGCATGCCAGGACTAATGTGAAGCGGTTCAAGAGCTTTTGTAAAGTAGCTTAGTGCTGCTCTGTTTATTATTGAGAGAGAAAGGCCAACATTATTTTCGCTATGCCTCATAATTATTCCCCTTTTAGCAAAGAACAATGCTCTTTACTAAATTGCTCTATGGTTATGAACTCCTCTGGTAAGATAGCGGATGCATCTGTACTAATAATATTGGCCTTTCCACTACTAATATTTGAATAGATCGCTATCATCACAATGATAAAGATCAAAGATCTCTTTTCGTTAATTTGGTTAAAGAAAAAGGAAAAAGGGGAGATTAGTTTGAATTGAATAGAGAGATTACATGTTCTATTAATCTTTTCTATTGCTTGGGTAAAGCTAAATGAATCTTTACTTGTGATAGTGATGTGTTGATAGATATATGAATCATCTTCGAGGATAATAGCAGCAATAGACGCAACATCTTTTACGTCAACAAAACTCGTTTTTCCACTACCACAAGGAAGAATGAGGGAACCCTTTTGTAATGATGTGAGGTGGGTTGTGGTAAAGTTTTGCATGAAATAGCATGGTCTAATAGAGGTGTGAGGAATATTGAGAGTCTGTAAATAGTGCTCGATTTTTGCATGTGGTATGAACTCTTGCTCTTGTACTCCTTGAACAGATAAGAATACTACATGTGATATACCTATTGCTTTAAGGCGTAATAGAAATGGGAGGACGTCTCTCTTGATTTTTGCTATATGAGGTGGTCTTATTAAGAATACTTTATCAACACCTTCTGTTGCTTTATCAAAAGTTGAACTGTTTGTAATATCGAAATGACGATATTCAACCCTCTTTTCCATATTGTCCGGTGCATTATTGTGGTAGGATGCGATCACTCGATTTTGAGTGTTTCTAAGCATCTCAACGAGCGCTTTGCCGACATTTCCACTAGCTCCTGTTACTAATATTGTATGTTTTTTCATAGAGCATATGTAGCATAATATTAGTTGCGTACGCAACTAATAAGAGAGTATTTTATTATCGTTAAACAGGAGTAAGAGTTATTCAGTTAAAGGAGAAAATTGAATGCGGCGGGATTCGAACCCACGACCTCTGCCTCCGGAGGGCAGCGTTCTATCCAGCTGAACTACGCATCCATCTGTTCTTATCATACGGCAAATGGATTGAGTCGGTAAAGAGGGGATAGTTGTACAAAAAAAGAAATATTTTACATAAAATTTTGAAATAATTATAACTTTTTTGTTCAATAATAGGATAATCGTACAATGTGTGACATATGTGGATATATTTAAAACAATATAATATAACAAGATATTATATTGTTGGTCATG
>CAYZUR010000361.1:0-2495 GCA_964481535.1 uncultured Spirochaetaceae bacterium
TATTGATGTAAAAAAGACCTCTTTATTATCATTACTCTCTCGTGAATTCAATAATTTTTCTTTTAAAGCAATTCTTAGAGAAGATGAAAAAGAGAAAGTAGATTTTAGACTCGTACCTGATAGTGACAATAGCAATTCTTCAATTGCTACATTATTTATTAACGATTTCCCGTTAGAAAGAATTTCTTCATCCTATAAAGATTTATTTGCTTCTGCATCAGTAGCAGGAGTCACCGATTTTGCTCAAATAATGGATGTAGAAGGACGGGTAGAAGTAAACCAAGATAGTGCTAATCCTATAGACGGATCTTTATATTTCTCTATCAATCCTCAAGGAATCTCATTATATGATGGATTTTTAGAAAAGGGGAACTTTAGTGCAAAGAAGTTCAATGCTACACTTCTTTTTAGTGGACAACTTGAAGCTACTGCAGATTTTCTTCATAAAGATGCGTTTGTATGGAGAGAGAACAATACTACTACGAGCCTAGCGGTAGAAGTTCCAATTGAGAAAAGTGATAATTTCTTTGACTTTTTACATATAGTTCCAGAAGCAATAAAAAATTGGGATAATATCATATTATCTCACAGTAACACGAAATTTTTGGGATTAATAAATATGAAGGATGGATCTCATCTCATTAGTCATGAAGGAAACATTCTTAGTGTGAAACCTTTTGGTAGAGGATCTATTAATGCAACATATAACTTGTCCACAAACTTTCTCGATATTCAAGCAAATGAAGACTTCCCATTCCCACTCACCGGGAAAGGAATCTTCAGCAGTTCATACATTAGTATGGATTTACCCTATGCAGTCCTTGATCTTACCTATTTGAATGCATTATTTGGTGAACCGGTCATTAATTTTGAAAAAGGGTTATTTGAAGGAAATGTCCTCATTGAAGGACCTCTTTCTAACCCCCAATATTATGGCACGATGAGTTCTAATGCCCTCACACTCTCTCTATATTGGACTGGAGACCAAAAATTATCGTTAATTAATCCTGTTGTTACTCTCGGTGAGAATACCTTTAATCTTCCATATACACGAGCTGTAGTGAATAAGAAAGATGGAACGGATAGTGAAGGTATTTTCAAATTTGAAACATTATTTGAAAATTGGAATATTAGTAATTATCAGCTAGATGCAATAATCGATAAAGGAACTCTCTCTTTAGCTATCCCTGTTCCACAAATACCCCTTTATATTGAAGCTGAAGCAAGTGGTTCATTTGGATTGATAGGGACTCTTGCTGAAGAGAAAATTTATGGAGATATTACCATTCCTAGTGGTAAAATAGGATTTAATATACCAGAACTTCCAATTTGGTTTCTTCCTAAAGCTCGAACAAGTGTAGAATTTGATTTTACGAGTGGAAAAAATATCACATTCGTATACCCAAATGACGATTCACCTATAGTAAGTGCTACAGTTGCAGATAATCAAAAGCTTAGTTTAGACATTTTTTCTCCCTCTATGGTAACTACACTGCAAGGAGATATTGCCCTTAGAAGTGGAGAGATATACTACATTCAAGAGAATTTCTATATCACAGAAGGGTCATTAGTATTTCCTAAAGGGCAAGTGGGAAACATCGAAGCAGCCGAACCTCGCCTTAACTTACGTGCACGGTTGCGTAAATTTGATTTAGATGGAAATAGGATAGATATATTTCTCATCCTACAAAATGATTCTATTTCATCAATTAACCCTCGTTTTGATTCATTCCCTCTTAGATCAAATAATGAAATATTACAGATTCTTGGTCAGAATTTATTAAATACGAACTTTGCAGAAAATCCTGACGGGGGATTCCAATCTGTATTATCTGCAGCAGGTGCTGCAACAGATGTAATTAGTCGTCTTGGTCTCATACAGGGTGGGGGAATCACTTTCGGCTTCTCTTCAATAATACGTCAATCTCTCGGACTTGATGTATTTTCAATCAGAAGTAACTTACTTCAAAATATATTAATTGAAGCAATCCCTGGTATGAGCAGTGATGTAAGGATCTCCCCTATTTCTCGTTATTTAGATAATACTACCCTGTATATTGGAAAGTATCTTCTCGATGAGCTATACCTACAAGGACTGTTAACCTTTAGAAGAGATTTTACGGGTAAAAGATCATCATTTTTAGCAGAAGACCTAGCAATCGATACGGAACTCAGTGTTGAATGGTTGACTGATTTAGCTACCTTTAGCTTCTTCACACAGCCAGAAGAGTTGTCGATATTTAATTTATTCGATACTATGGGTTTTAGCATTACAAAGAATTTCGAGTTTTAGAAGGAGCTTTCATGGTGAAAAAACTTTTGACAATACTACTATTATTATTTGCCTTCACACCTTTGTTCAGTGAAGACAATAATCAACCCAATAATTCATGGTGGGTAAATGCACCAATCAAAGATGTTGTTTTTGTGAATTTAGAAAATGTTGAAGAATCTGAAGTCCAATATCTTGTTTCACCCCTTATTGGATCGAATTA
>CAYZUR010000362.1:0-2483 GCA_964481535.1 uncultured Spirochaetaceae bacterium
TTCTTTAGTGCTTCATTTGATTCTTACTCTATTGTTATAGGATTTTTGGGTTCTTTTCTTATAGCCCTCATTACTTTTAGAACATTTATCCCCTTCCATCAGTCCCATCTTGGTTATGTTATTGCTCATCCATTATTCCTAATGTATTTTATCTTCTACCTCATTTTCTCGATCTATTACTCCTCATTTAAAATGCTCATTGCAGTAATTAAGGGCAAAAGTAATGTGAGGATAGTTCATTTTAGAACACACCTTAATTCTGATGTTGCAAGGATGCTCCTTGCTCTTTCAATTACCTTAACTCCAGGAACCATTTGTGTAGATGTGAATGATGATCACTTGGTAGTAAATTGGTTTAACAGTTCATCAACTCACAATAAAGAAGCAGGAGAAATAATTAAAGGGAAAAGTGAGGAGATTATGCAGAAGGTGTTCTTATGAAAGAAATACTCCTATATTCCATGCAGTATGTATTACTCATCTTCATCATCATTTTAATAATAAAAATCATCATTGGACCTACCCGTTTAATGAGAATTATCTCTCTCATGGTCCTCTCTAGTGTGATCTTAGCACTCTTGGTACTTTATGCTCTCGTAAGTGAAATAGTCCTCTATGTCGATGTCGCTCTTGTGTATGATATCTTTGGCTTTCTCGGATTGCTTGCCATTGCCAGGTTTCTCCCAAGGAGTATTAAAGAGGATAAGGAGGAAAAGAGAGATGATTCGTGAAATAATTGCGCTATTGTTTTTTATCCTTTCGATTCTATTTGGAGTTGGTGGTATTATTGGGCTGTTTCGTTTTAAAGGAGTTTTTGAGAAGATTCATAGCATCTCATTGCTAGGAACTACAAGTATTCTCTCTATCTTTATTGCCCTTTTAGTACTTGCTCCTTCTTGGCTCTTTTTCTCACGTATCACAATTATTATTCTCTTTTTCTTAATTAGTAGTCCAACAGCGACATATATTGTCACTCGTATGTATTGGAAGAACATGATGGGAGACGAGAGTTGATTATCCCACTTCTTCTTATAGCAATTATTGCCCTCTCTCTTTTTGCCTTCATATCGAAAGATCTTCTAAGTTCTATTATAGCACTCTCTGCAATATCATTATTAAGTGCCCTTATTTTTCTCATCTCTCATGCTCCTGATGTCGCAATTACTGAGGCAGCTATTGGAGCTGGCATTACTACCATAATCTTTGTCTGGGCAATACGGCACAGTTCAAGTGAGGATTCATAATGAGAAATATATTACCTAAAATCATAATTACCATCATCCTCATCTCTTTTGCCCTCCCCTTCTTTATAGAATCCCCCCCTTGGCCAACGACAAATCGTGATTACCTTACCCTCAATGCAAAAGATGAGAGTGGGGCAAGTAATATAGTGAGCGCAATATATTTAGGGTACAGAGCTTTTGACACGTTAGGGGAAACGATTGTTCTCATTGTGGCAATCATGGGGACAATGAGTGTTGTCCAAGAGATGAGAAGAATAAGTCATAACAAAAAGATTCCCATTTCTTTTAATTTTACGTTAGAAAAAGAGAAACGAGCATCTCATTACTTACGAACTCATCTATTAGAAGTCGTGACAAGTAAATTAGGGCCAGTAATTCTTATGTATGGGTTTTATGTGATGATGTATGGACACACTTCTTTTGGTGGTGGGTTTCAAGGTGGTGCTATTATTGCTTCTGGCATGATCTTTTTCTATCTAGGCAATCCCTATGATACACAACTTGAATCGACTCATCACCATTTTTTACTCACTATTGAAGCTATCTCATTTCTCTTATTTTTAAGTGCTGCCCTTGTATCTTTTGTATTCAATGTTGAGTTCTTCAGCAACTTCTTTCCTATTTTGGGGTTCTCTAAAGAGGGATTTATTATCCTACTAAATTCAATTATAGGATTGAAAGTAGGTTCTGGAATCTCTTTAATGTGTATTTCTATGATAAGTGAGAAGCAATTATGATGATATATATTCTCATAGCAATCCTTTTTATAATCTCTATGTATACCCTTATCTTTCATACGAGTCTTATGAAGAAAATAATCGCCCTTAATATCGCAAACACTTCTGTAGTATTGCTATTTGTCATTAGTGCCAGTTCCATCGGAAATACCCCCCCCTTGAGTACAGGAAGTAGCATTGCAGTTGTAGACCCTGTAGTGCACGCTCTGATGCTTACGGCAATTGTTGTGGGTGTTTGTATCACTAGCTTTTCACTTGCCCTTGTTGTCCACCTGTATGCCACATACCACACATTTAATATCGATAAGATAATTAAGAGGGAACATGATACAGATTAATCAATACATTTTTATTCCTATCATAGCTCCTCTTGTAGCTTCTAGTATTATCATAATGAGTAAGGTAGTCCAAAACTACTCAATCAAAAAGTATATTATAAGAATCTCAGTTTTTTTAGCTTTTATTATCTCATTCTCCTTTAGCCTCTATTTGATGGTCTATA
>CAYZUR010000363.1:0-2473 GCA_964481535.1 uncultured Spirochaetaceae bacterium
CATATTGAAGGACCATTTATTTCTCCTACAGAGGGAGCTCGTGGAGTTCATAATCCAACCTTTATTAGAAGTGCTGATATAGAAGAATTTAAAAGATGGCAAGAGGCGGCTCAAGGTCTCATAAAAATAGTTACTCTCTCACCCGAAAATGATAAAGCAATAGAGTTTATCAAAGCTGTTTCATCAACTAATGTAGTTGTAGCTATTGGACACACTGATGTGAGTCCCTCTCAAATAGCAAAAGCGATCGATGCTGGAGCAACTCTTTCAACTCATTTAGGTAATGGAAGCCCTGGCATGATTCCACGCCTAGAGAACTTTATCTACAAACAGTTGAGTGATGAGAGGATGAATATCTCAATAATTGCCGATGGATTTCACTTACCATCCTTTGTAATTGATTGCTTTACAAAATGTAAGACAATAGAGAAGACTATCCTTATTAGTGATGTAGCGGCTTTAGCAGGATCTCCTGTGGGGATCTATAGATGGAATGGGATGAATATAGAGATGCACGAAGATGGACATATGGGATTACAGGGTACATCTAATTTAGCAGGAGCTTCTTTGCTTCTTGATACCTGTGTTGCACACCTCATGAATAGTTCATCATTTACTCTAGAAGAGAGTGTAAAGTGTGCCACAATTAATCCACATAGGTTATTAAAAAATAGCATGTGGGATAAAAATCCAATTGTTGGCCAAAAAGCTAACATGACTCTTTTTACTTACAATAATGAAAAAATAGAAATAGAAAAAACAATATTAGACACACATATTTTGTTCGATAAAAGAACACCATAACCAATGAGGAGATGAAATACTATGGAATACTTTGTATTTGATACCAAAGAGAAGTTAGGAAAAGAAGCAGCTGCAAAAGGAGCCTCTTTTATTACTCAAGCAATTAAAGAGACGGGAAGCGCTCACATAATTGTTGCTACTGGTGCTAGTCAATTTGAGATGTTAGAAGCATTAGTTGTATCTAATGTAGATTGGTCAAAAGTAGAAGTGTTTCACTTAGATGAATACTTAGGAATGAGTATGAATCACGGTGCGAGCTTCAGAAAATATCTAAAAGAGAAATTTGTCGATAAAGTGAAAAACCTTAAAGCTATACATTTCATTGAAGGTGATAGTAAAAATATTGATAAAGAAATAGCACGTCTTAATGACCTTATTTCATCAAAAACTATTGATGTAGCTTTTGTTGGAGTTGGAGAAAATGGGCATCTTGCATTTAACGACCCTCCAGCTGATTTTGAAACAATAGTTCCCTACCTCGTAGTAGACCTTGATGAAGCATGCAGAAAGCAACAAATGGGAGAAGGATGGTTTCCTACAGTAGAAGATGTTCCCCTTAAAGCTATTTCAATGAGCATCAAACACATCTTAAAGAGTGAACATATTATCAACACAGTTCCAGATGCAAGAAAAGCAGATGCTATTAAATGTGCTATGGAAGGAAAAGTAAGTAATCTCTGTCCAGCTTCTATCCTACAAACACACCCATCATGTTATTGGTATTTAGATAAGGATTCAGCCTCTAAGTTGAAGAAATAAAGAACAATAAAAAGAAATAAAAAGAATACTATAATGGGAGGAGCAATAGCTTCTCCCATTAGCTTTTCAAAAACAATCAACTATAGCATAACTATTCTTAGCTTCCACAAAGGGCATACCCAGATATGTCGATTGTATAACTTCCACGATCTTCTTATTGACTATATCATCTCATAATAGGACATTATTTATGTTTTTAACAAAATGCTTGTTTTTTAGTACTTTACATAGTGTTATTTAGATACTGCATCAGAGGGAGGGGACTTTGTCTAAGCTTGAAAAGAAAATGAGAAAATTGTTATCCCAACCTAGTAATGTAGACTTTGAAACGCTAGATTATGTCTTAGTGCGTTTAGGATGTGTTGATAAGAGAAGGCAAAGGGTCTCCTGTGGTATATAGGCATCCAGTTACATGGGGTATTATTACGATACTAAAAAGCTCAACCAATTAAAAATAACCCAAGTTACAAACCTCTTCAATAGTAAGGAGAGATGTGATGAAATCAGTCGAAGAATATCTCAAACTTCCATATTCGTATATATGAAAACAAGAAGTTGACGGAACCTACTTTATCAGAGTTAAGGAATTAGTAGGATGTATGTCAGTAGGCGATACAAGGGAAGAAGCTTTTTTAATGATTGAAGATGCTATGAGTGAATGGATTCAATATCACCTAGACTTAGGTATTATTGTTCCAGAACCACAAGAGGAGCAAATAAAATCGTATAGCGGTAAATTTGTTGTACGAGTCACACCAGGTATTCACAAAGAGTTAGCTTTCTTAGTTAAAGAGCATAAGGTAAGTTTAAACCACCTTGTTACAGAATCCCTTTCAAATAAAAGTGGAATTATCAAATCATTAAAAGAAACAATTGAACAGTTAGCTTTAATGTCATCATGAGAATCATT
>CAYZUR010000364.1:0-2472 GCA_964481535.1 uncultured Spirochaetaceae bacterium
TGCCTCATCTAAGGTGATCATCTTTACGTTCTTTTCTCTAAAAGGGTAGGTTTTTCCCCCGTTATGAGTAAATGTGTACCCTGCATCAAGTTCTTTTAACTCTCCTAAGGTATACTCTTCAACAAGACCACTTCCATTAGTATTTCTCTCTAAGGTGCCATCGTGCCATATAACAACTTTTCCATCTTTGGTGAGATGAACATCAGTTTCAATAATATCAATTCCCATCTTTGTAGCTGAAATAAATGCATCAAGGGTATTTTCTGGAAATGCGTGAGAGTCTCCTCGGTGGGCAACAACTCTTGGTAGGGGAGTTAAAAATGGTTCAGTCATAGCTTTTTATTCCTTATTATCTTTATGGACTTTTATGTTAGCAATCTTCTTAAACATCTTCTCTATTCGAACAGCTTCTCTTTCACTTAAGGTTGCTCTTGCTATGATATCAGAGAAAAATCTCTTTACATCATCTTTTTCTATCCCTTTGTAATATCCTATTTCATCAAGGGAATCACTCATAGTGGTACTTACTTGATCTATTCTTTCGTTCTTAATTTGTTCAAACCCTTTCGCATTATTAAGGTTTCTAGAGAGGGTATAGGTTATGACTTGTACAGCTTGAGATAGATTTAGGGAACCCATGCTCGATTCAATGCTCGGAATATTCACCCCCATGTGGCAAAGATTAAGTTCATCCTCTCTTAATCCGTCAGCTTCTCTGCCAAATACAATAGATTTTTTTCCATCTCCTGTATTTTTTATCCTTTGTGCTAGTTGCTCTGGAAAAAGGGCAAAATACTTTCTTTTCTTTCCTCTTCTCCTTGAAGCTCCTACTACGAGAATACTGTCAGCAACAGCTTCTTCTAATGAATCAAACCTGTTGTGGTTTTCATAAAGGTCAAAAGCATGAACCGCTAGTGTTTTAATCCGCTGTTCATCATAAATCCTCGAACCAATAATGGTGAGGTGAGTTATCCCCATTGTTTTCATTGCGCGGCATGTTGAGCCAATATTCGCACTTTCTTGTGGTTCTACTAAAATAATCTCAATTTGGTCTAACTCTTTTGTCTGTTCCATGGTTTAAGGTGATAACAGATATTGCGTAGTTTTCCAAGCTATCATATAGTACTGTAATGGTAGAAAAACCAAAAATCGTAAAAGACGGAAAGAAAACAGCTCTTTATATTATCGCTGTAATTCTCACTCTAGCTATGTTTAAATTAGCTGAGTCTGTCCTTCTTCCTTTATTTATCTCATTTTTTATCTTCCTTTTGTTTAATCCTATGTTAAATAGAATGCAGAAATTAAAGATACCTCGCTATCTCGGTGTTGTCATTGTTATGGTCATTCTATTGGTCTCTTTTGCTTTTGCTACTTGGTTCTTCTTTTTCTCAGTTGATCGTCTTGTTCAACGCCTTCCCATGTATATTAAACGCTTTGCAGTAATCGACACATGGTTAGCAGAACAACTCGATTTAGAATCTGGAACAAGTTTTCTTTCAATTTTGAAGTTTGATTGGGCAGGAATTATCCTCTCTTCTCTTTCAAGTGTTTCAGGAAGAGCTATTTCAATTGTTTCTCGTGCAGCTCTTATTTATATTTTCGTCTTGTTTTTACTTCTTGAAAGACAATCTCTTATTCCAAAGCTAAAGGTGGCTATTCCTAATGGTAAGGGAATGAAAGTTGCAGTGATGTTTGAGAGGGTAAACCGACAGATATCACGATACTTACTCTTAAAAACACTAATTAGTGTTGCAACAGGTGTCCTTTTCTACTTGTCGTGCTTAGCGACAGGACTCGACTTTGCCCTTATCTGGGGTGTTCTTGCCTTTATTTTTAACTTTATTCCAAGTATAGGATCTATCATCATTACATTGATGACCCTTGTGATGGCTCTTCTTCAATTCTTTCCTAACTGGGCTAACATTCTCTATGTAGCAATCCTTATGGTCTCTATTCAAATGGTTCTTGGAAATATCTTAGATCCTAGAATACAAGGCATTCAGCTCAATCTTTCTCCATTTATTATCCTCACTTCTTTAACTCTCTGGGGCTATATATGGGGAATTGCTGGAATGTTTTTGGCAGTTCCTATCATGAGTATTCTTCAAATTGTATTTGCTAATGTAAAATCTCTTAAGCCACTCGCTGTATTAGTTGGAAGTGGAAGGTCATACAGGAAAGTTCTTGCACAAGAGCAAAAAAGAAATAAAGAGAAGGCTCGACGGCAAGATGAGAGAGAAAAGCGAAAAGAGTTGAAAATTAAAAATACTTCTGTCCAAGAGCAATTGGATTCTTAACTATGGGTGATATAGAAGAGTTTGATTGTGTTGACTTCTTTATTCTCAATGAAGAGGATAGAGCCCCCTTTATTGCATCTTTTTCTCAATTCATATGGCAGTGGTATGCGACTCACAAAAGGGACTTCATTTGGAGAGAGACAAGTGACCCATACCATATCCTCCTATCTGAGTT
>CAYZUR010000365.1:0-2458 GCA_964481535.1 uncultured Spirochaetaceae bacterium
GTTGGGTATTTGATGAATCCTTCATACAATATGGGTGGAATGGGGAGGGACTCTTGGTTTTGCGGATTTGGGCATCGATAACCAATACATGCTCATCTTGACGACCAAATACTGTTGCTAGGTTGATAATTGTGGTGCTTTTTCCTTCTCCCTTTGCGGCACTGGTCACCAGAAATGTAGCCCCTTGTTTTGGGTATTTTAGACGCAACGGACGGGCAAGTATGCGATAGAGTTCAATGTGTTGGGACTCCTCATGTTCGCTTGGGACAAGATGCGCGGTGTTTCGAAGATAGGGGATCGTACCAATTACTGCCATATTGAGCTTTTGCTTTGCATCAGCTTTTGATTTGATTCTTGTGTCAAAGACTATGGTAATGAGAATAATGACAAAACCAATCATGAATACTAAAAATGCAATGATTATTGCAATAATTTTTTTGTTGGATTCCATGGGCATTAGTGGGATGGCTGCGTCATTAATGATATAGAATTCTGACTGGGCTGTTTCTGCGATAGCTTTATAGCGGTTGAGGATTTTTTCTAACCCACGGGTTTCAGCTTATAAAGACATGACATTGCCGTTAAGAGAGCTGTAGGTTTGGCTGATGGTTGGCATATCTATAAAGTTTGTATTTAGCGAGTCATATCGTTCAATATCAGAGGAGTATAGGAGTTCAATTCGTATCAGTTCAAGTTCATTTTCCAAAAGGATTAGTTTCAATTTTTGGAGATATTCATTTGAAGTTGCATTTTTTATCCCTTCAATCTGGGGTAATGCCCTTATATCATCAATCTCCTGTTTAATAAGTTGAATCTCATCGGTTTTATGGGTTTGTGCTTTAAAAAGTTGATAATCATATTTAGCCGCTTCAAATTCACTACGATTGATGAGACCTCTCACATACTTATTTTCAGCAATAGTGAGATTTGTTTTTAAACGCTCTGCCTCGATGGGATCTGTAGTTTCTGCACGAAGCGTGTCTATTTTATCAGTGAGTTGATTAATCCTTTTATTTGCTTCATCGGCAGTAATTCCCTGTTTTGCAGTCTGTTCGGTTAAATCATTTTGGCGTTCAAGTTCTACTTGTCCAACACTCTGAATCTCATTTTTAACTCGAATGATACGTTGCTTATAAACTTCTTTTTGTTGTTTGTTACTTTGTAAAGCATACTCTAGTTCAGAGAGTTGTTTTGCATAGATAGTCGCTTGGGTTTTAATGTCCCGTATATTGTGAAGTTCTATGAAATCAGAAAAACGTGTTTTTGCTTTAACCAATTCACTGTATGTTGCATCATACTGCTGTTGAAGTCCTATTAATTGCTCGTTGAGTTCCCCTTTAATCCTCGTTTCGATTGTTTCAAGAAATATATCTCTAATAGTATTAGCTAAAATTGGGGCTTCATTCACATCTCCTGACTGGGCAGCAATAAACATAAGATTAGTATCTTGTGCAACATATACATTTATCGATGAACCTAATTGTTCAAGGGTCTTTTCTAAGGTAAGCCGTTTTCTCAATTCTTCAAGGTTAGGTCGTGTTTTTACCATATTTACTTTGTTCCAAAGAGAGGTATTGGAGTCTGAATTCCTTATTTGGCCTGCTCCTTGTTCGTAGGATAGATCTGTGCCGTCTCCTATGCTCTGATAGATTCTAAATGTATCAGGGACATAAGACTCTACTGGTTGGTAAAAAAGAACAGTAGTCGATTCAAACTTCTGTGTCCCAAGTAAGAGGGCACCACCAATTCCCAGTCCACAGGCGACGATGAACAGGAGTATCATCCACCAAATTTTTAAGAGGAGGGTCTTGAGGACGGTTTTTAGTTCCAAGGGAAGTCGAAACTCTTCCTTAGGGATCGAAGGTTCTGGACTCATATGTACACTCCTTCAATGGTGGTGATAAAGGGGGAATTGCTGGGGAATACGGATTTCTTGAAAAATAATTTCTTTGCGTTTCTTGTGGAAAAAGAGAGGCCTAAAGGGTTTTCATAGAAAAAGAGAAGGAGGTTCATCCACTCAGGGGCATAGCTGATATATATAAAGAGGACTCTACTTAGCATCGTGTTGCGATACTCATTCATAGTATTTTTTCCTTTTTTCCATTGCCTTATCAAGTTTGACCTTTGTGATGAGTGCTTGTCCAAAAGCTGCAGAAACTACTAGCTGGTAGAGTACAGGGGATTGTCGTAATACCCATTCAAACATACCAATGGCAAAGACTGTTGTAAGACCGACCACTAATGCCAATAATAACCGTTGTTCCAAGCTTTTCCAAGCTAATCCATTCCAAATCATCGAAAAAATAAAGAGAACAATGACAAGAATAAAATAATACATACCCCAGTACCCCATTTCTGCAGCTGTAAGGAGGTAAATGTGATGAGCCACCCCGGCTTGTTTTTCAAACCGCATGACCGAAATGTGTTCACGATATTTCTGGGTAACCGTGAGCACTTG
>CAYZUR010000366.1:0-2454 GCA_964481535.1 uncultured Spirochaetaceae bacterium
TTTCATCCCTTTCTTCTCTCTGTATAAACCAAAGAGGCCAAGCAAGAGTAGTACTAACCCCTGCCCCGCATCTGCAAACATTAATCCAAACATTGCAAGGTAACTCACTGCAACAAATATGGTGGGGTTAATAGAGCCATACTCTACTGTGGAGTAATTATTTACAAGTTTTTGAAATGGTATAAGTACGGGTGAGTTTTCTATTGCAACGGGAATATCTTTACGATTTATTATTTTTTCAGTACCAAATTCTATGACACATTTATTGTTACTTACTTTTTGAATTTGTTGTTTGACACGTTCTGATATATCTAACGGAACCCACCCAGAGAAGATAGTAGTATTGCGTGTATGAGAAAAATGAGAAGCTATTTCACCTAAGAGTTCATAGAGGCGAACCTTCTTATAAAGAGGTCCTAATTCACCCATATGAGAATAGATAGTTTTATTAATAACACTAATTAAATGTGTATTCTCTTTATTCTTCTCATCAATAATAGTAGAGAGACTTCGTGTGGTGTGCTCTACCATTTCACGAATGGAAAGAGTAGCCACATCTTCAGTAAAGTGAATAGATTGAAGATGCCCATCTATCGTGGAGCGGTCTCTACTAAAGGTACATAAAAGATATGTATCTCTTTGTTCAAGGGGAATGAGGACAGAGGCATTAGAGGTAAGTCTATGAGTGAGGGTTTCTGCTTCATTCTGTTGAAGCTTTCCAACATGAAAATCAAGATAGTCAATCTTTTTCTCTTTGGTGTAACGGGCCATTTCTTGGTATCTATGTAATTCTTGGTTGTTATTCTTCTGTTTTTCTCTCAAAGAGGAGAGACTCTTTTGAATACCACTTAACAAGGTGATACTGAGTGGGATATCGAGTTGTTCACTCTCTTCAATATCTTCTTGCGTTAATTGTGGGATTGATTCATTCACCTGATGATACAAGGATTCTATTTGATGAATGATGTCATAGACCCTTTCATCACGCGAATCTTGGGTGTTTTGCAATTTTAGGTTTTGCTCTTTTGAAAGCTTTCCTACTTCAATAAAGTCAAGAACACCTAATCGAAGTAACTCTTTCTTTACATCTTCAGCATATTCCTCTAACACAATTGCAGTGAGAAGTTTCATTTCTAGGGTAAATACACTCATACTACGAACTCCCTTATTGTAGAAGCATCTAACCCATAATGTACTCCATTTATGAGGGACCTCACAAGGTGATCTTGTCGCTCTTCTAAAAAGAAATAGCTTAACACAATCCCAATAGAAAACGGATTTCCTCTAAGGAGTGTATGGAATTCTTTTTTTCTAATACTAAAAAGATATCTTTCTACAATGAGTATTTGTTGTCTAATAGGGAGGTGTTCATTCTCTTTAATAAGTGTCATCAATGCTTTATGTTTTTTTTCTAAAAGCATATCAATAGACCTCTTTGTTGCATCACTTTTTAAAAAGGCTGCATACTGAGGAGATGCGATAAGAGAACCATTTTTAATCATAATAGTTTCGAGTTGTTCATTTTCAAGATGATACACATGAGAATAGCGAAAAAGGTTAATAATGTTTTTTAAGTCTGCATCACTTTTGAGCACTTCTTCAATGATGAATCTATCACTTTTAGCTAATGGTTTTATATGATTTCTAAGAGCATTTCTCCATGCTTGATCAAGGGCTACTTCTAAGGGAAATAGTCCCTCTTTCGCTAATAATTCATCATTAAAAGGAAGTAATGCTTCATAATACAAACTCGTAGATAGCGCATCCTGAACATCTTTAAAAGAGGAGGCATTAGCTATTTTAAGATAATCTATTTCATCCACTATTCTTTCTTGGTACAAATATGATAAGCGATAATCAATATTCTGTTTTTTTATCGTATTACTAAAGTAAAGGCGAATCATCCCTTTAAGATTTTCAACTTCAGCCTTTCTGCTCATGGCATCGATATAAGAAGTATAGGTTGAATCAAAAAGTTTCGAAACATCTTTATACATAGCTACATGTTTTTTAAACAGGTACGCTTCAAGTATTTGAACATCACCATAACTTTGATAGAGTTCAATCAGTGGTTCATATGGTGTGTGTTCAAGGTGATGCAACAATTGATCTACACTTTTGCTTCTAAGGAGTGTTTCTGCTTGGTCAGATGTAATCATCGAACCGACTTTACTTCTGAGTTTTGCATTTATATATGAATACCGAGAGATCGGTGAGGTAAGATTCACTCAAGTCGCTCCCAAATCTGTTTTCATTACAATGGAGGCCATTTTTTTAGCAACATGCTTTGCTTTCTCACGCATTTTAGCATCGCTATCGCCCTTTTTTTGAAGAGTTTGTTCAAGTGCTGTGATAATTTCATCAGACTCTTTTTGAGCCTTTTCAATTGCCTGCTCACGATGTTTTCTCATCAACACAAGGGATTCACTTAGTTCTCTTATACCAGTTGCCTTA
>CAYZUR010000367.1:0-2451 GCA_964481535.1 uncultured Spirochaetaceae bacterium
GAAGCACTGAATGAATCATTTGCTAGAGTATTTTGGGATTTCATAGCTGAAGGCGGGTATGAATTTCAGGAGAAAAGTTCTGGTACGCCACAGTTCTATAGATTTTCAAGGCCAAGTCATGAGAACTTTCCAAAGATGATTGAACTCTTTTCTAGAATTCCTGATGGTATGAAGCTACATGAAGAAAATCGACTTACTCCAATACACATCTGTGACGAGATTTCGAGTCTTTCGGCAATTCTCCTTAATGATGATTACTATTATTTTCTTAGGACAGGAAGGTCTGAAGTTGACAGTCTCCCTGTATTAAATGCAACATATCTAGTCCCGTTCAAGATGAAAGCTTGGCTTGATTTGACTGATCGTAAGAATAAAGGGCAAGCGGTCGATTCTAAGGATATTAAGAAACATAGAAATGATGTATTCCGCCTTATCCCTCTTCTCAGCGTAACAGATAGGGTAGAAGTGCCCAAATCAATCAAAGCAGATATCGATGCGTTCTTGAATCAGATGCCAAATGAAACGATAGATTTGAAAAGTCTAGGAATCCAAAGGCGTACACTTAAATCAATTCTTGAATTGTATTCAAAACTTTATGTGTGCGAAAAAAAGAGAGATTCAAGAAATAGTAGAAACAAGCAAGAGCTAAATATTGATTAGTAGCTTCATACCAAGCGGATTATGGTGTTAGCTTTATTGTTTGTATTTTTGCATATCAAGCTTGTTCTCCTGAAAAAAGGTGCGAAGATATTATGGCATATAGAAGAAGCCTATCCACTGCTCTACGCTATCTTTGAACCACTTCTTCTACATACCAATTGAAAGACTGGAAAAAAATCATCTCGACCTGAAAATAGGAAGCAACCTACACCGTTTTGTCATATGGCCATCTTTTATAGAAACAATTAAAGATAATTAACAACATCTACCAATAAAAAAGATCTTGGTAGGTGAGTTTATGTGTAGATGTATAAAAATTATTTTCAGTTTTCTCCTAAAATTAGAAGCAGTAATGCTCTCAAAAGAGTAAGTTTAATAGGAGGATTCAACATGATACAATATAAATTAGGCTCCCTCACACATGCAAGACAACAAGCAACAGTTCTTGATGTAAACTTGGAAGGGGTAATAGATCACATGGAAGTGTTGAGATTAGAGAAGGTATTCCCTCTCTTTTATAAGGATTATTCATCTATGTGTGTTGGTAAACAATTAAAAGTAGGAGGAGTATCTTTATACCATAATAATCAACTCGAATACCCTCACTATCTTATCCATTTCCCAACAACAGGAGGGTATGTAGAGCGATGTAGGATTGAAGATATTGAAGAAGGTCTTCACTCTCTCGTACAAACAATAGACAAATACAGGATTCAAAGTATTGCTATTCCCCCATTAGGAGTAGTGAGAGGTGGCCTTAATTGGCAGGATGTGAAGAAGGTAATGCTAAAAGCTCTTACTCCATTAACCGGGGTAGATATTGTCCTGTATGAACCCGATCAACCGTATGATTTTCCTAAATAATTAAATGATTTTTAGAAGTGAGTTGATGGGGAACAAAAGGTATTGTTTCATAGAGAGAAGGCTAAGCTAGCTATATATCCCCATCGCTCACTCATTTCTATCCAAACTATTATACGATGAATCTATTTTTTCATTTATGAGGGAAGAGTAAATTATATAAATTTATTTATAAGATAGCTGTAAAACCTTGAAAAATAGTTTTATAATGTTATAATCGTAGTAAAACTACGATTATAAAGGAAAGATATTGTGATTCAAGAATTTTCAGTTAAAAACTTCTTATCAATTAGAGACAAGGTGACTATTAGTTTTCTCCCAAAAAAGCAGTACAATAGTGACAGTAGTTCCCATCTCATTATTAATGTGAATGATCAAACACAACTTCTTAAATCAGCAATACTATATGGAGCCAACGCGTCTGGGAAAACAAACATTCTCAATGCTTTTTCGTATATTCAATATATCTTAACTGATGATAGTAAAAACAAAGAAGACATAATGGGTTTTTACCCTTTTGCCTTTGATGATACGAGTAAAAATGAACCAGGATATTTTGAATTGATTTTCTACATTGATGGTATTAAATATTGGTACGAAGTTGAGGTCAATGAGAAAAGAATTCTTAATGAAAAATTAGTATATTACCCCTTCAAAAAGCCAGCTAAGGTATATAAAAGAGTGGCCGATAAAATTTCTTTTGGAGAATCATTGAAATTGTCAAAATATGATAAAGCAGTTCTAAAAGGAAATACCTTATCTAATATCTCAGTTATTGCAGCAGTCGGTAAAACAAATATTGCCAACGACGTCTTTAATAGTGTACATCATTACATGACTCAAACTCATTTACAGATGATTACCCCCCGAACGGATTTGCGAACACAGGCAATGATACAGATAGGAAAAATGGATGAAAAAGAAAAAAAT
>CAYZUR010000368.1:0-2449 GCA_964481535.1 uncultured Spirochaetaceae bacterium
TTTATTCTCGTGGTCGCAGGTGCATTTGTCTATTTGCAAACAGTTACCCCTATGTATGAATCTGAAGTAACACTCTTAGTAGATTCCCTTAAAAAAGGTTCAGATATTGAGAGTATGTTATTAGGACAAAATACTCAAAAAATCTCAACTGAAGTAGAACTTACTTTAAGTAGAACAAATATTAATCAAGCCCTAAAGCGCCTAGAACTTTCTCAATACAAAACAGAGGATGGAGAAGATTATTCAGATCCTTTAGTTCTGGGAAGTATTGTAGCACGAACGAGTGTAACAACGGTAAAAGATACTAATATCGTAAGAATTACGGTAAGAGACCAAAACAAAGTTTTTGCTAGAGATTTTGCTAATGCAATAGCCGAAAGCTATGATGACCTTCTTGGCTCTATTGCAAGAAACTCCAAGACAGTGCAAAAAGAGTTTATTCAATCACAAATCCCATTAAATGAACAACAATTAAAAAGAGCCGCAGACCAATTGGGAACATTTAGAGAAGAGAGTAAATACATTCAGCTAAGTGACAAAAGTAAGTTGCTTAGTGAAAAGATTGCCTATTTCCAATTGCGCAGAGAACCGTTAATGCTTCAACTTCAAGAATCTATTATTGCAGCTAACGGGTATAAAACTGTTCTTGAAGACCTTTCGTTTCCCATAGTGACAAAAGAGCAATTAGATACCAATGCATCTCTTTTAAAAGTATTAGATTCGTATAAAGTATTGTTAAAAGAGAGAGTGTTGTATGAAGCAATTGCTGAGGGCGTTCCTGAAAATAGTGTTCGACTCTTTGAACTCGGTAGTGCCCTTTCTCTTTCAACAAAGAGCATGCTTGATATCATCACCTCCTTACAACAATTAGGGGGGGTAAAAGATGCCACAATTCTCTTTAGTGCACGTGAATATAGTAAACTTCTTCACCAACAAATTCTTACTGAAACAGAAATATCTGTCCTCTCTAATATTGAATCCTCTTTTGCTGATGAATTATCTCAATTACCTCAACTTGAAAGAACTCTCCTTGACCTTCAACGTGAAGTTCAAGTCTATGAAACCTTACGAATGAGACTCATGGAGTTATTGGAAGAAGTAAAGATTGCAGAAGCTGCAGTTGTTGGTTCTGTTACTGTAGTAGACGAAGCAATGATTAAAAACACTCCAGTAAGTCCTAATGTCTTGTTGATCTTAGCTGTTGCAGTTCTTCTTGGTATAGCACTAGGTGTCTTACTCGCTATCGTAAGAGAAATGTTAGATGTTACCATTAAAGATGAAGGTGTATTGAAAAATCTTGTTGGGCACAATAGGCCATTGCTAGGATGGATTCCTTTGATGACATATAACAGTGAAGAAGAGTATCCAAGTCTTGTAGTAAATAATAGTCCCCTCTCATTTGAAAGTGAACGATACAAATTAGTTGCAAATAATATTGCCTATGGGACTCTTCAGCAAAGCCAAAGGATTTTTAGCATTACGAGTCCTGGTATGGGAGAAGGAAAAACTACCACAGTAACTAATGTTGCTACGAGTATGGCAATGAATGGTCAAAAAGTACTTCTTTTAGATGGTGACCTTCGACTTCCTCATTTGAGTGCATTTTTTAATCTTAAAAAAGCTTCTAAAGGGCTTGTTGATGTCGTTACACGTGGAATTCCTGTTGAAGAAGTTATTACTCAACCTCTTAAACATGTTCCCACTCTTCACCTTCTATCCCCTGGGGTGTTACCACCTCTTCCTTCAGCAATCTTTAACTCACCTCAGTATGTTGCCTTGTTAGATTACCTACTCGATATCTATGATTATATTCTTATTGATACACCACCTCTTTTGTTTGCTAGTGAATTAATGGCAATTTCAAAGCATGTAGATGGGCTTGCTATTGACGTGAGAGCTGGAATTACTACAAAAGGGGCTCTTCAAGAACTTCTTGATAACCTTGAACTTAGTGGAGTCAATATTCTAGGAGTAATCTTTAACGGTGTAATTGAATCTAAAATGGGTGGCCACTACGCTGGTGGACGCTATTACGCCTACAGAGGATATTCATATACAAAACGCTATTACAGTGATCGCTATGATACTGGAAAAAATTCCGATAAAAAGAAAGCGCAAACGACGAGAACACGGGGTAGTTATCGCAAAAACTTCTTAAAAGATTTAGCCAAAAGAGAACAAACACGACACCTTGGAACAATGGAGCCTATATTTCCATTTGTTGATAAAGATGATCCTTTTGTCCCTATATTTAGTGAAGAAGAGAAAAAAGCCCTGTCAAAGTCTGCTCCTGTAGTTGATGATATTCTTGGTGCAATTGAAGCAGATTCCTTTTCTAGTGGAAAAGGGGAACGAGAGTAGACATATTGAGAATCTTTTGCTATGATATTTGATTAATGAAACAGAGATGTAATGAGAATATAATAGAAAAAACTCTCATGAAAATGAC
>CAYZUR010000369.1:0-2434 GCA_964481535.1 uncultured Spirochaetaceae bacterium
CACATACACTTTCCTTGGTGATGGATGTATGATGGAAGGGGTAAGCCATGAAGTCGCATCCCTTGCAGGAACGTGGGGCCTCGATAAGTTAATTGCCTTTTATGATGACAATGGTATTAGTATTGATGGTGAAGTGAAAGGGTGGTTTAACGACGATACACCAAAACGTTTTGAAGCCTACAACTGGCATGTCATCCGAAATGTTGATGGACACGATAGTGTTGCTATTGAAAAAGCTATCAAAGAAGCAAAAAAAGTAACTGACAAACCAACTCTTATTTGTTGTAAAACAACTATTGGTTTTGGTTCCCCTAACAAAGCAGGTACAGGAGAAGCTCACGGTGCACCTCTTGGTGATGAAGAAATAGTACTTACTCGAGCTGAATTAGGATGGAAATATGATGAACCTTTCTTTGTACCTCAAGAAATTTATAACGAATGGGATTGTAACATTAAGGGACAAAAAAGCGAAGTAGAATGGAATACACAATTTACGTCCTATGCACAAGCTTATCCAAAAGAAGCAGCAGAACTCACTAGACGATTACGTGGTGAAAGAAGTCCTGGTTGGGAAGCTAAAATGGATGAATTTATCGCTTCTTGGCAAAAAGAAGGGGTAAAAGTAGCCTCAAGAAAAGCTTCTCAAATGGTCCTTGATGTATTAACGCCACTAGTAAGTGAATTTGTTGGTGGATCTGCTGACTTAGCTCCATCAAACCTCACAATGAGTACATCATCTAAAGCTATTACTCGTGAAGATTTTTCTGGTAACTACCTCCATTACGGAGTAAGAGAATTTGGTATGGCATCTATTATGAATGGCCTCGCTCTTCATGGTGGATTCCTCCCATATGGTGGAACATTCCTCATCTTTATGGAATATGCAAAGAATGCTATTCGTATGGCATCTCTTATGGGCATACAAGTCGTCTACGTCTTTACACACGATTCTATTGGACTTGGTGAAGATGGACCAACCCACCAACCTGTTGAACAGCCTACTATGCTTAGAATCACCCCTAACATGAGTTCCTGGAGACCTTGTGATGCAGTTGAAACTGCTGTAGCGTGGAAAGAAGCTGTGAAACACACATCTGGTCCTACAGCATTGATGTTAAGCAGACAAAATTTAGTACCACAAGAAAGAACTAATGCTCAAGTAAAAGATATAGAAAAAGGGGGGTATGTATTACATGACTCAACTGGCACACCAGAAGTAATTCTTATTGCTACAGGAAGTGAAGTAGAACTTGCTATGAATGCATCAACTGCACTCACAGCGGATGGCATCAAAGTGAGAGTCGTATCTCTTCCTTCTACTGAAGTATTTGATAGACAATCAGCACAATACAAAGAAAGCGTCCTTCCTCTCTCTGTTCGTAAAAGAGTAGCGGTAGAAGCAGCTCATGTAGATTTCTGGCATAAATATGTTGGACTCGATGGATTGGTTGTTGGAATGAATAGCTTTGGTGAATCAGCTCCAGCAGGAGATCTCTTTAAGCTCTTTAACATTACAACTGAAGCAGTAATTGAAGCTGCTAAATCAGTATTGAAATAGTGAATTACAAAAGAAAAAAATATCTTACATTGAAGGGACAATTACACAATTGTCCCTTCACTTGTTATTAGCGAGTAACAATAAAATCTGTCATTGCATTACATAACCCACCAGAGAATTTTTCATTAGTTCCTGTTGCAACAACAAGAATATAATGATCAATGTCTGCTGTTTGGGTTGTATAAGTAAGACCTGTTTCACCTGAAATAAGCTCTCTATCTTCATAATTGTTTGGATTCACTCTATACCATGCATAGGTAAGACCATCTACTATCTCATTATCAGCATCATCAATTAAAGTGAAAGAAGCTTCGATTCCAAATCCCACATGTGGAGACATGATACCTGAATAGTTAGCTATGAAAACTGAATAATCTAAACCCCAATTAATATCTGCATTAACTGTGCACTGAGTCGCATATTCGATATTTGAATACTCTCCATCATGGTCTCCACCTGTAATTAAAAGTCTAAAGTAGCCTGATGTATCTGATACTGGTAGTTCTAAATCGGCACTTACAGCTGCTTGAGTTGTAATTATGAATGGATTTGATTCATGCAACACAGTGGTGAAATTATCAGGGTCATCAAAGGGACTGAACTCAAATGCATAGCTCGTAGCTCCAAAGACTTCTGGTGAAGTAAACCGTATAAAAACTACTCTTTTAGTAAAGGTTTTATCACTTGATTCTACAAATAGTAAATTCTTTGGATTGTGGACAATTTCAACAGGGTCTGGGTCTAGAAATTGACATGATGTAATGGTGATGATCAGCAAAGTAAGAATAAGGCATAGTAGGATAATTTTTTTCATACTATTTGGCTATTCGCTAAATCGAGTGGGTAGAGCTACATGATGGAAGTTGTTGGAAGTTG
>CAYZUR010000370.1:0-2427 GCA_964481535.1 uncultured Spirochaetaceae bacterium
GAGTCAAATATTAAGACTGAGTTGGAAAAGTTAGGGAAAATCCTCGCTATTTTCAACTCAGTAAAAGATGGTATTATTTCTATAGATAAGGAAGGACATATTGAGCAGTATAATCTAAAAGCCAAAGAATATTTAACGCATGATAAAGATATACCTTTAAAAAATCTTCACATCAATCAATTGATTCCTGATAATAATATTGTCGATATTATTAACAATAATACACATTCTTACGGGAAGATATTTTCCATCAATGGGTTAAATTATTCTTTTTACTCCTCTCCCATTTTAATCGATGGTATTCCCCAAGGAGCTGTAACAATATTTCAGCCTGTTAAAGAATTACAGAAAATTGAAAACAAGATTCGTAAGCAAATTTACAATAAAGGACTCTATGCTAAATATTCATTTGATAGTTTTCATGTCTATTCAAAGGTGATGCACAATTGTATTAGTATTGGTAAACAATATAGCAAAACATTAAGCAATATCCTAATCATCGGTGAAACAGGTACAGGCAAAGAATTAATGGCTCAGAGTATTCATAATAATAGTGAAGTAAAGGATGGTCCCTTTGTTGCATTGAATTGTGGTGCACTCCCCGCCCCCCTCATGGAGAGTGAATTATTTGGCTATGTTGAAGGGGCTTTTACAGGAGCTCTGAAAGGTGGGAAAACAGGTCTCATAGAAATTGCTCATAATGGTACCCTCTTTCTGGATGAGATCAACTCCCTAGATATCAATCTTCAATCTAAACTTCTTCGTGTTATCCAAGAACGTGAAATAATGAAAATTGGAGATAATAAAATACTTCCCGTTTCAGTGCGGATAATTTCTGCTTCAAACTCTTCTCTCAGTAAAGATATTCTAGATGGTAAATTTCGAAAGGATCTATACTATAGGCTGAATGTTCTGGATATCCATATCCCTTCATTAAAACAAAGAAAAGAGGATATTTTCCCTTTATTCAAATATTTTCTTGATAAATATAGCAAGATATATTTTTCAGGTAAGAGTATTCAAATAGGGACGGCTGTCGAAACTTTAATGATACATCATGACTGGCCGGGAAATATTCGTGAGTTGGAAAACTGGGCAGAGAAATGCGCGGTTCTTTTTTCAATGGACTCTACCATCAAGTTGGAATCTTACTTTGCACATAGAGATGAAATGAGTTCTCGACAGGGAAATAAAAATTTTGATTCTTACATAAAAGGTTCACTCAAAGAAATTGAGAAGAGGATTATCAACAGTGTTCTAGACGAGGAGTCAGGTAATATTACAAGAGCTGCAACTAGACTCAATATTGATAGGAATACGTTAAAAAGAAAAATGTCATCTACCTAATATTATTTTTCAGGTAATTTGAGCGTAATAGAACATCAGCAGACTTTGATTATAATGGACTTATGAATTTTCACATTGAGCTAAGTTTGGTGGACAATTAACCACTGAGAAAAAATGTGTCTAAAAAGAGACGAAGAATTAGAAGAAATTCAAGACGACCTCTTAAAAAGATTGATTAGCTGCATGCATGAGATTTATTGGTTAAAAACACCTTGGAACAGGTGGAATTATGGAGTAAAGAGAAATGATTGCACCAGAGCCACACCATATAATTATCGAGCTCTCTGAGCTCCTCTCTCTCTCGAAAAGTACTAAATATGCCACTGTACTCTAGAGAGGCAATAGCGTATTATTGTCACAAAATATAATATCATGAACAATATTGCCAAATATGAGTAGTATAAAAAGGATCAAGCGCATATGTCATTTATTTCTTTTGGAATCCAGAAATCTCTTCTATCTGCTTTAGAGCGATTAAACATCACCTCCCCCTATCCTATTCAAACGCAAGCTATTCCAGCAATCTTAGCAAATAAAGATATTCTTGGTATTGCAAAAACAGGATCGGGTAAAACCCTTAGCTACGTATTGCCTATTCTCATGAAATTACAAAACAAAGAAGTTCTGAAAAACAGGCATATTCAAGTGCTCATAGTGGTTCCCACAAGAGAATTAGCATCTCAAGTTCACTCTGTATTCTCCAATTTCATTCATGACGCCCTATTAGATATAAAAGCCCTCGCTGTCTTTGGTGGCTCTTCAATAAATCCTCAAATGATGGCTCTCAGAAATGTAAATATTCTTATTGCGACCCCTGGGCGATTGTTGGAACTGATCTCTGTGAATGCTCTTCATCTCTCTGCTGTAGAAATAGTAGTTCTTGATGAGGCTGATAAAATGTTAACTGCCGGTTTTGAAAAGGAAATGGATCAAATTTTTGCCCTGCTTCCTACCAAGCGACAGAATCTGCTATTTTCGGCAACCTTGAATGAAGAAATCCATCGAATAGAAAAAGTTCTCTTGTTTGAACCCTTAGTGATTAAAATAGAAGAGGAAACAGATTCAATTGATCTCATAAAA
>CAYZUR010000371.1:0-2425 GCA_964481535.1 uncultured Spirochaetaceae bacterium
TTGCAATCGTTCGGCATAACGGTACCGGGAAAACCTCATTATTGGAACAAGTTTTGTTTCAATGTGGAGTGATTTCCCGGGCTGAGAAACTTGACTCAGGGAAAACAGTGAGTGACTATACTGAAGAAGAAATTTCTAAACAAATTTCTGTTCACACTTCAGTTGCACCTGTTGAATTTGAAGGGAAGTTGATGACTTTTCTCGACACCCCAGGAACTTCAGATTTTATTGGTGAAGTAATTAGTGCTTTTAGATCGTGTGAAAGTGCACTTGTTGTTGTCGATGCCCGAGATGGCGCACAGATTGAAACAATCAAATTGTGGAAAAGATTAAAAGAAAGAAATAAGCCAAGAGCTATTTTCTTAAACAAATGTGATAGAGATAGAGCAGATTTCTTTAGTGCTTTTAATCAATTAAAAGAACAGTTACCTGCAACCTACGTACCTATTACCATTCCAATGGGAAGTGGTAAAGATTTTAGTGGTGTTATTAATCTCATTGAAAGAAAAGCATATACATTTGATGATAATGGCAAAGAAACTCAAGTTGCTATACCCGAAACCTACAATGAACTCATGGATGAATATGAATTATTACTTATCGAGGCTGCTGCTGAAGGAGCTGACGATTTAATTGAGAAATATTTTGAAGAGGGAACTCTCTCACCTGATAATATTCGTCGAGGTCTGAGAGAAGGGTTAGTTGAAAACCGTATCGTTCCTGTATTTGCAGGAGCTAGTGAACTTGGTTCTGGTATTAACTCACTCCTTATCTTCATTAAAAATAATTTTGTATCTCCGCTTACTAAAACTGATGAAATAATCAGAGGAGAAAAAAAAGCTGAACTTCCTTTTTCAATGGAAGGACCTGTAGCTGCATATGTATTTAAGACAACTATTGACCAGTTTTCAGGGAGACTCTCCTTTATAAAAGTTGTTCAAGGAACGCTCTCAGGCGATACAGATATTATGGATCCAACTGTAGGAAAAAAAGAGCGTCCTGGTAAGGTGTACCATATTATTGGAAAGAAATTATTAGAAGTTTCTACTCTAGTTGCAGGGGAAATTGGGGTAATTGCTAAAAGTAATATTGCCTACACAAATTGCACATTAACAGGTGGAGATCTTGGTTTTACCTTCTTACCACTTAGATTCCCAAGTCCTATTTATTCCCTTGCAATTTCTGCAGGTGATAAAAAGTCAGAAGACAAGATGAATGATTCTCTCCATAGAATTACAGAAGAAGATTTAACATTCAGAATTCGTTTTAACGAAGAGACAAAAGAGTCTGTAGTAAGTGGGATGGGAGAACTTCACATCAACATGATTCTTGATAGAATTAAAGAGAAGCAAAAGGTCAGTATTAACACAAAACTCCCACGTATTGCATTTAGAGAGACCATTACTAAGAAATCTGGCATCGTAGAATTTGCCCATAAAAAGCAATCTGGTGGTCATGGCCAATATGGTAAAGTGTTAATAGAAATTGAACCAATTCCTCGTGGACAGTACTACTCATTTACAAATTCTATAAAGGGTGGATCTGTTTCGAAAGGGTATGTACCCGGAATAGAAAAAGGACTTCAAGATACTATGATAGAGGGATATTTAGCCCATTATCCCCTTGTTGATATTGGAGTGACCCTTGTAGATGGTAAAGAACATCCTGTTGACTCATCTGAAATGGCTTTTAGATTAGCTGCAAAAGGGGCTATGAGAGCTGGAATTGAGAAAGCTGGACCTGTGTTACTTGAACCATTTATGAAATTAAAAGTCTATATTAATGAGAAATACCTTGGTGATATCCTCTCAGACTTAAGTGGGAAAAGAGGAAGAGTACAAGGACAAGATGATATGGGCGGTGGCATTCAGGTCGTAAAAGCTGAGGTACCTCAATCAGAGATGCTTAACTATTCAATCGATCTAAAGAGTATGACAAGTGGTACTGGTTCATTTGAAGTTGACTTTGATCATTACGAGACAATTTCAGGAAGAATTGCAGACGATGTAATCAAAGCTGCTAAAGCTGCGCACGAAGAAGAACAATAGATACATAGGTATATAGCATGATAGTGGGTGAAGGAGTTTCCTTTGTCCACTATTTTTTTTCTACCCACACTTCAAATATTTCATGCTCTTTTTGTAACCCTTTCTGCTCAAAACTCGTGGTAGGTCTCCATGATATACTTTCACAAAATCCTTCTGATTTGTTAATAAGAGTGGGCTCTTGGGCAAAGACCTCTACCATCTGATGAGCATATTCACTCCAATCAGTGACACAATAGATATAGCCTCCACCTATGAGTTTAGATGCGAGAAGTTGAGCAAATTGTTGTTGTATTAAGCGCCTTTTTTGATGTTTTTTCTTTGGCCATGGATCTGGAAAGAAGATATGAAATCCATGTATTGAGTTATCTTCTATCATA
>CAYZUR010000372.1:0-2417 GCA_964481535.1 uncultured Spirochaetaceae bacterium
AATATCGAGCATATTAAGGTAACTAAGGGACGAGAATCCTGTTCCAAAATCATCAATGGCTATAAAGAATCCTAAATTGTGTAATTCAGCAAGAATAGCATTTGCGTGATGTAAATCCTCTAGGAGTGTCCTTTCAGTGAGTTCTATTATTAATCTTTTATGTTCCACATTGTAGATATCAAGGGTATGAACTAGATAGGGAATAAGGTTGTCATTGTAGAGAATAGGAGGACAGAGATTCACAGAAACAAAGAATTTATCGTCAACAATTTCCCCCATTGAAGCTATACATTGGATAACTTTTTCGATTACATAGAAATCGAGCATCTGTTCAAGATGATGGTTTTCAATAATTGGAATAAATTCCACTGGAGAAATATATCCGAACTCCTTATCAGTCCATCTCACAAGAGCCTCTGCTCCTATAATAGCGGAAGAAGCTACCCCTACAAAAGGTTGAAGATGTACTTCCACTTCTCCCCTTTCAAAGGCTAATGGAATTTTCTGTAAGATTGAATAATATCGTAACAGAGAATCATTAATTGATTGGTCATAAAGGAGAACTCCTTGATGGTTAAAATGGAGTTGTGTGGCAAGGGCCATTCTACTTTCTGTGATTAACGAAGCAATCGACTCACCACTATCATACACAGCTACTCCACATTGGTAGGTAAGAATCTTCTTTTTATGAGAAATACCAAATGGAGAGACAAGTAAGGTGCCGAGAGCAAGAATTTTCGCATCAAGCGTTTCACTGTTCCCTGAGATGGTGATAAGATATGTATCAGGGGAATATTGGAAAATTCTCTCCTCTTTTTCCAACAATGAAATAAGACTACTTCGTATTAAACTCCCTAGCTGGTAGTGCTGGGGATGAGTGAATTGAGCCTCTAGGATATCGAGGTTGGTAAGTTTTAAATACATGATAGCATATAAATATTTACGATTTATTAGTTCACTCATTACCTTAACGGGAAATTCATCTATTGGAACAGCTTCAGCTCTATTTTGAAGGACTAAATTATCAAACGACTCACGAGACAAGTTTTGAGGATCAGATAGCAATTGAACCAAATAGATGAGTTTTTGTTGATTATTAAACACACTATTCATTAGCATGTGAGAGAGAGTGTATGAGTTTTTTGAATGAAGCCAAACAAAGTCATCATAACTTACTGATTGCTTAGCATTAGGCTTAGGTTGCCTTTTCTTACCCCCTGTTAGTGATGAAGTAGAATTTAAGATCTCTATCTTCAACCTATTCATAAGAATTTCTTCTTCATTAAATCCAGTAAGCATCTCAACTGCATGATTTAAGTAAGTAATATCTCCAGTTGGTTTACGTATTAACACTCCATCATGTGACTGATCACTTATAATATTACTAAGAGCAATAAGCTCTCGATCATTTTTCCTAAAGTAGAAAAGAAGGCTAATAATTACACTCCCAAACCATATAAAGAATGCGATGATATAGCGCAGGGGCTCATTACGAAGTAAAAATGAACTTTGAATAAATTCTAATTCAGAAAGAGGAAAACTAATCATAGTGAAAAAATAGGTATCATGAGAATCATAATAGCTAGAAAGTCCTTGAAGGGGATTTATAGGAGTAAATTGATAGAGGATATTATCTACTTCAATACTACCTGACCCTTTTTCCATAATTGCATTCCATACTATTGGATGAGATGCAGAAAAATCTCTGATTTCTGTATCAAAATCTATTGATTCAAATCGTGTCGTATTTTTTAATAAATTTCCACTTCCATCAAGAAGAGAAAATGTAATTACTTGCGAAAGATCTTGTATGAATGTGTCTAGGAGAGAAAAGACATCGTTCAATTGGACACTAAAGACTAAGGCGCCCATCACTTTATCATCTTTTATTAAAGGAGTGGCAAGAAGCACTATCTGCTCATATACATTAGTATCCTCATCCTTTATAAAAGTTATTGGATGAAGATATATTTCATTATCTTTTAACTCGATGAGTTCCTTAAAGAGCTTGTTTGTGGTGAGATTGTAATCTTCTAAAGAGAAATCCTCTACAGCGCGTCCCTTCTGAGAATTTATTATTTGTCGGCTCCCATCCTCTACAAAAACTCCGATGTATTGGATGCTTTGCTGAGTGCCAAGAACCTTATTCAAAAGAGCTCCCAGTTTTTCTTCAGAGTCTTGGGTTTCATGCATGTAATAATCATTCCAGTCAGGAGTTGTAAGAAAATCCATCACTCTATAGAAAATCGCAAATTCCCTATTAGTTGCGGTTTTAATACTCTCTAGATGTATTTTATGTTCTTTTTCAACTTGTTCGATGGTTTCTTTTCTTTCAAATTGAACAAGTTGACTATAAAGAATTAAAAATAAAAACCATCTTTTGCACAGAGTTGGTAAACGATTGAAATAAGATTAAA
>CAYZUR010000373.1:0-2406 GCA_964481535.1 uncultured Spirochaetaceae bacterium
AAGTGCTTTAATCACATCACTCTTTTTTTGAGCAATTGCAGCATCACGCCACACACGAGCAGAAAACTCAGTCTTTCCCGATCCCATAGGTCCTATAACAAGAACCCTACGACCTGGAAGGGTAAAATCAAAATGGGTAAACGTTTCATGAACAGTAATGGATGGAAACCCAAGACTCTTTAAAAAATCATCAGGTAAGACATTCAATTTATCAATACGCCCCATGTGAAGAAGCTCCTTGAACAATAGCTATTCCACTACTCGTACCAAGACGAGTTGCACCACTACTAATCATAGCAACGGCTGTTTCATAACTACGAACCCCACCACTTGCCTTTACTCCTAGAGCATCTTTCACAACAGCTCTCATTAAAGCAACATCAGTTTCTGTAGCTCCTCCTGTTGAAAAACCAGTAGAGGTTTTTACAAAATCTGCTTTTGCATTTACAGCAAGCCTACATGCACTCTCTTTCTCTTCATCACTAAGTAAGCATGTTTCAATAATAACTTTCAAAAGAGTCTCGTTACATGCCTCTCTCACGAGCATGATATCTCTCTCTACTTCATCAAGCTTCCCATCTTTTAGGAACCCAACGTTGATAACCATATCAATTTCATCAGCTCCATCTTTAATTGCAAGAGAAGCCTCAAATGCCTTACTTTCGCTTTTCATTGCTCCAAGTGGAAACCCAACTACAGTACACACTTTCACATCACTTTCTTTCAATAGATCACTACATAACGCAGTCCAACAACTATTTACACACACAGAGGCAAAAGAATACTCTATTGCTTCCTTACATAGTTGCACAATTTTATCCTCAGTAGCATTACTTGCTAATACGGTATGATCTATATACTTTGCAATATCTTCACTTTTTAACATAATCCCTAGTCCCTCCACAGACTTTTTTTTGGAATATCATATCCCATTTTTCTCTCTTCATAAACAAGATTTCACTTGATTTTTCTTACTCAATTGGGCTACTGTCTTCCTTATGATACTCGAAACAATCGCAAATAACTATCTTTGGTTTCTCGTTGCTATCCTTGTTCTCAACATGATGCAAAGAAAACATATTCCAAGAAGCTATAAAAAACGCTTCGCAACTCTTATCATTGCCACATTAGCAATGCTTTGGCAAGTCTTTATTGTCATAATACTGAGCAGAGGATGGCCTCATTACCTCGCCATTATAGCTCTATTTATTACAATTGGGGTAGCATATCCCTTTAGAAAAAGAATACTTCTTTTTAAAACAAGTTGCCCATCTTGTAACGCAAAACTTTCTTTCACTCAAATTCTCAATTTTGATGATAACCTCTGTGATCCTTGTTTCAAAGAAGCTCACCCTGAAATCATGAAAGATATTGAAGATGTAGAGGAGGAAGCAGAAGAAGTTCCCCTCACATCAAGTGATTACACTGATGTGAATCAGATTGATTGGGATGAATGGGAACCAACAGAGACAGCTGTTCTTACCTACCTCTTTGATAAAGAGAAAGTTCTCCTCATTAACAAAAAAACAGGACTTGGCAAAGGACTTGTTAATGCTCCAGGTGGTCACATTGAAGATGGAGAGACCGCAACAGAAGCTGCAATGAGAGAAATTACAGAAGAAACAGGAATTTCTGTTCCATCTGTGACCTTTAAAGGAAGACTCAATTTCCAATTCATTGATGGATTGCGCATGCGAGGATATGTATTCTTTGCAAATGAATATAGTGGCACTTTATGTGAAACTGATGAAGCTGAACCTTTCTGGTGTGATGTGAACGCTCTTCCTTATGATAAGATGTGGGCTGATGATCCTCTTTGGCTTCCTCTTGCAATAGAAGGAAAAGAGTTTGATGGACAGTTTATCTTTGATGGAGAAAAAATGCTCTCATCGAATATTATCGGAAAAGAGAATAGTTAATAGAGTATAGATCTTTTCATTTCGACATAATGTATTTTTTCGTACCTACTCAGGTGGGTAACTATAAGCCGCTCACTTGAGTCGGCTTTTTCTTTCTTTCATAATCCAAAAACAGAATGAACTAAAAACAGTTTAACAACTAAATCTCAAAATTGCCAAGCATCTAACGCTCATCTGGTATTGCAAGGCTTATTTGCAAAGACTGCAAGAAAAGTTTTGGTTCTAATTATGGAAAAGTCACCTATCAAAGCAACCACTGTGAAGCAAAATGGGATAAATATCTGGAAGGAATGGTTTGTTCGGATACTTTATTACAGCTCTCAGGAAAATGTGAAATTAGCCTTTCTACAGCTCATAACTGGCGAATGAAGGTGTTTAGAATGATTATGCAATCAAAGGAAGCTCTTTCACTCAAAAAAAATAGTGCAAGAAGATGAATGGTACTTGTCAGCTAGCTTTAAAGGAAATAAGAAAGCACTTCTTAATC
>CAYZUR010000374.1:0-2404 GCA_964481535.1 uncultured Spirochaetaceae bacterium
AGGTTATGGATCCCTGTTGTTTTAAGCATTTGGATGCTTAGTTCTCAACTCATCATCATGGTGATCATTGTGATTTCTATACTGTAAAGGCAATGTTGCAAACAACCAAATGCTTATTTGTTGGACCCAAAATAACATGTCAATTTTTTAGAAATTGGGGAGTACCGGAAGAACGAATTAGAGAAGTTAGACCAGGGGATGTGTTGTCTTTTGAAGACGTTGAGGTGGCTGTGGAAAAGAACTACGATGACATGGTGCTTAAAACAACCACAGGTATTGATAATAATCTAGGTCATCTTGATTATGATGATGTTGCAGTTACCTTTATCTTTAAAACTAAAGGTGGTAATACAGCATTTCTGGGAGATACTTTATACAATAATGGCTATTTTGGAGTAGGAAGTAGGCACAAAATAGATATAACAATTCTAAACATGGGTCATAACGCTCCTGGTGGATCGGACAAACTTAACCCATTTGATGCATTTCGTGTTGCCCAAGCCCTTGGCTCAGATGTAGTAATCCCGGATCACTATGAAAATTGGGCAAGCTCCGTAATTGACCCTGGACAGTTAGAGTGGATCGTTAAGCAAAATGATCCAAAATTGAAAACAGTTATCATGCAAGTAGGGGGTAAGTTTACCTATCCTGATGACAGAGATATTGGTCGATACCGCTACCCAGATTGGGGAGATCGATACAATCCAATAAAATCAAAACAATATGGTGAAACTACTAACTAACTATTAATCAGAATTCAATGCAATGGCCAAGCATTTTATTATTCACTAAAAAAAAATATGCAATCAGTAGCATGCGTTACTGTTCTGGCTTAATACGTTAGGCCTGATTATTATCTAGTTTTAATATATCAATTAAAAGATTTGATTGGAGGAGCTTTATGTTGAAATTATTGCAAAAAAAAGGTTTAGCGATTGCTATCTGTATGATGCTATTATTGATTCCGGTATCAATTTTTGCAGCAGGCGAAAGTGATGTAGAAGAAGAGGTTGTCATTTCAGATTTAGATTTTACTTACCCTCAGAGTGTTATTGATTGGAGTAAAGAAGTAAAAAGCTTAATTGGAGGACAGGAGATTACGGTAGCATCGATTGCATCAACTGCTATGGATGCATGGAGAGTAATGACACCAGATTTTGAAAAACTGACAGGTGTAAAGGTGAATTGGTATTCGGTTGAGCTTTCAAAACTGCATGATAGATATTTATTAGATTATGCTGGAAAAGTGGGAAGTTTTGATATTATGTATGCATCTAAATCTTTTGGGTATGAGCTTTATGAATTAGGAGCCTTAGAATCTATACAACCATGGATAGATAATGAAAAGCCCGTAAAAACTCCGGATTGGTTTGACTACGATGATTTTATTCCATCCCTACGATATGTAAATGAAGATTTGAATGGAGATGCCTTTGCAATGCCAGCTACTGGAGAATGTGCTGTAATGGCTTATCGTGAAGATTTATTTGAAAAATATGGTCTTTCTTATCCTGAAACATGGCAGGATGTATTAGAGACAGCAAAATTCTTTAACGAACAAGAAATTTATGAAAACGGAGTTCGAGTATATGGATTTGTAATGCGTGGTAGAGCCGCTTTTGGTGGAGCAAATTTTCCTGTTCCTCTGGTAGGTTTTAACTGGGGTGCAAAACTGTTTGATTATGATACTCAGAAAGCAGTATGGCAAAGCCAGGAAGCTATTGATAGTGTCCAATTCCTTATTGACCTGTGTAAATATGGAAACCCTCAAATTTCTTCTCTCTCTGCTACTGAAGCAATTTCAAGTTTTGCACAGGGCGAAGCTGCTATGTGTATAGAAGTTACCGCATTAATGCCAGTAGTGGAAAATCCAGAATCTTCTAATATTGCTGGAAAAGTACATTATGAACCAGTTCCTCAAGGCCCAGCTAATGATTTCAATACTCTTTCTGGTGCTGGACTTTCGATGAGTTCACAAACAAAGAATAAAGATGCTGCTTATGCCTTTATGATGTGGATGTTGGGTAAAGCCAATGAGAATATCTATATAGAAAATGGTGGTGTTGTAGTTCGACAGGGGTTATTAGAATCTCGAGCGGATATGTTTCCCTATTTTAATGCAGCGATCAAAGGGTTTGAACAAGCTGAAAGAATGGTTGAAGCAGGATATGATGGACAGCCTAAAACAAAGTGGACAATGGCATTTACCAATGCTTTTGCTAAGTATGGATCTGCAGCATTTGCCGGTCAGATGACAGCAGAAGAGGCTGTAGAAGCCATGCAGCAAGAATTTGAAGAAGCTATGCAACAGTAGAGTAATACTGAAAAATTAACGATTAATTGCGGCATAATAATGATAAATAGATAACTAAACTTAAAAATAATTATTAATGCCGCAATTATT
>CAYZUR010000375.1:0-2402 GCA_964481535.1 uncultured Spirochaetaceae bacterium
AGGGGCAATGTCTGTAATAAAATCTATTACGGTAGAAGAAAAATTAATAAGGGCATCTAATTGATCATAATAGCCAATATGGGTATGAAATCCTCGTATAATAGAGCCTTCATCACACTCCTCGTGTTGGGCTATAAGATCTAGAAGAGTGGACTTACCACTTCCATTAGGTCCAACTAAACCAACCCTTTCAAGCGGGAGAAATGAGTGGGAGAAATCATTTATTATGAGGTTGTTATCATAGCTTTTAGAGACATGTTCAATATCTATTATCTGCTTTGAAGCTTTTTGAGTGAGGGAAGTAAAATCTTTACGAGGGGCATCTTGTACCACCACAGACTCTCTTAGCTTAGCTATTCTATCTATTCGTCCACTATCTTTTGTTGCTCTAGCGCGAGGGCCTCTTTCTAACCACTTAAGTTCTACTCGTAATACAGACTTTATCTTCTCTTGTTCTGCTTTTTGGGATGCATACCTCTCTTCTCTACGAAGCAAATAGGTTGAATAGGAACCTGGATACGTATATAAAGAGCCTCCATCAAGTTCAAATATTACGTGGCACACATTCTCTAAAAAGTAGCGATCATGGGTAACAATAATTGCAGCAATAGAGTTATTAATAAGATACTGTTCGATCCATGTAATTGTTGCGATATCGAGATGGTTCGTCACTTCATCAAGGAATATTAGATCATTTTTCGCAGCAAAAAGGCGACTTATTGCAACCTTCTTTACCATTCCACCACTAAGTGTTCCCATAAGAGAATCGAGAGACGGGCCATTAAGTTCACTTAAGAACGATTCATAGCGATTCATTATATGCCATGCATCAACTTCTTCTATTTCGTGTTGCAGCGCAGCAAGTTCTTTATGATTAATATGTTTTTCTTTCTTTACTAAAAGGGCGTTATAGCGATTAAGAAGAGTAAGGTGAGGGTGAGTACTTGTATAAAGAAATTCTTTCACACTCATCTTCTCATCAAACTCTATTCGTTGCGAAAGTGTTGAAATTAGAATATCTTTGGTAAAACTAATAGTCCCTTCATCCCCTTCCATAGACCCATCGAGGAGTTTTAAGAGAGTGCTTTTTCCAGTCCCGTTTTGTCCAATGAGCCCAATGCGCAAACCTGTCTCTACAGCAAATGTCACATTACTAAAAAGAGGTTCATCTTTGAGTGTTTTTTCTAAATTATTAGCCGATAATAAAACCATGTAAGCACAGTAGCCTAATGGGCTACTGTGTTTCAAGTCTTCTTATTCTTCTTTTGTTGCGTCAAAGAAGATTTCATCATCTTCTTCCACTTCTCTCACTTTTACCCCATGGTGTTTGCCATTTTTCCGTTTGGGATCCAACACTTCTGTGATGTCCCAATCAGGGTCTCTTTCATAATCTGATGTGCGCCTAATCGTTTCTCTTAAACCACGTCTCATCACTCACTCCTTTGCTCATCTTTATTATAGATTTCAAACAAGTATGTACGGTTATGTTATTGAACAAGTTCATATGGCCATGTATTGATTCCACCGAAATCATATACATTGGTATATCCAAGAGAGACAAGCTTTCGAGCAGCTTGTGCGCTACGATTGCCACTTCTACAGTAGACTAAAATAGTCGCTTCTGTGTCAGACAGGAGTTCCGGTCTCTCTTTAGTTGTAATAGTTTCATTAGGAATAAGAATAGCATTTCTAATATGGCCACCAGCATATTCACTTTTCGTTCTCACATCAACTATAGTAACGATCTCTTCTGAGTCGATCATTTGCTTCGCAAGTTGTGGAGAAATCTTTCTATATTGGGCTGTCATAGCTGTCATGACATTAATTCCTTCTTCTTTATCGTTTGATTGAGAGCGACCAGCACAGCTTGTGAATAATAGAAGTGCTCCAATTAATAGTAATAGCAAAATTGCTGCTTTCTTCATTCTAGTTCCCCTTATCACTACATAAAACAACTTAAGCCACCTAAAGGTTTCAAACGGTGTTTGCCTTCGTGAAATTAGCTATATCGTCATTGTGCCCGATGACGACTAAATCATCAAGCTCTTTTAATATCATAGTTGCTTCAATATTTACATTAGTTTTCTCTTCTCTCGTGATGGCAATAATATTTAGATGGTATTTTGCACGAAAATTAAGGTCTGCTATTGTTTTCCCGTCAAATACTGAACTTAACGAAATCTCAGTAATACTCATTTCATCTTCGAGTTCAAGAAAATCGAGAGTTCGTAATGTTGAAAGTGATTTAGCAAGACGTACCCCTGAGTCAACTTCAGGAAAAACCACTTCTGCCCCTATCTTCTCTAAGACTCGTCCATGATCCTCACTCATCGCTTTTGCAATAACACGAGGGACATTACACTCAATGACATTTAGGGTAGCTAAGATATTTGATTCAATAT
>CAYZUR010000376.1:0-2398 GCA_964481535.1 uncultured Spirochaetaceae bacterium
TAATAATCAATTAATTCATCCCAAGAGAGGGTTTCATCTCCACAATTATGGAAATCAAACATGCTACTCACTCCCTTACTATTAATTGAATGAACAAGCGTTTTTGCTTCTTCTAACGTATTAATGATGTTTGTGTCATTAGAGGAAAGAGCTTCCATACACATTGTTGAGTTGTTTTTTATTGCGACATCCCCTAATTCACGTAATCCTTCTTCTAATAAGGCTCTTCCTTGCTCTTCTTTTCCTTTTTCAACACTGCGCTGATGAGGCGAACCAAGAATTAATGTACCTCCACCTAATTCCCCACTCACATTGAGTAGGTGAATGAGGTGTTCTACTGACCTCTTTCTCACTTCTACATTAGGGGATGTAATATGAAGCCCTTTTGGATGTGCTAAAAGCCAATGGAATCCAGCAAACTCAAGGTGATGAGCACGAAGAGTTGTCTTTATGTACTCTATTTTCGAGTCACTAAACATTTCTTTATCATCAAGGAGGGTGAAAGGGGCGATTTCAATGCCATCAAAACCATAGGTGTTGAGGATATCACACACACAAGAGAGTTCCATTGTCCCAAACATTTCATTACAAATAGCTTTTTTATACATTAATCCACCTCTCAAATGAAATTCTCCCATTAACCAAATCTTCTCGATATCCAAATACCTGTAGATACGTATATTCTACCACAGCTTTTCAATTTGTCAACTTAATGAACTAAATAAATATTGATAAAATTCTAGAAGAGGAAATTGGGAAAGTTGATGATATTTAAAGAATTTTAGCTATTACGCATAGAATAAATGTTTCTACATTTAGAATTGGGAAGAATATTCTGGCGATAATAGCTCATGGATTAAAAAAGGAGAAAATGTCTCTTCTTTATTATAAATTACCATAATAGTTAGAATAAATAGTCATAGGAGTAATAGCTTTAATAGTTTCTCTCTATAGGCGGATTACTGGTATCAAATCACATAACTATTGCAAGGTATTAAATCTTGTGCCAAAATAGAAAAAGAATTAGTAGTACTTTTCATATGGAGAAGAAGATGAACCACCGTGAAAGAATTCAAGCTGCACTCAACCATAAAGAAGCTGATAAAATCCCTGTTGATTGTGGATCGATGAGATCTACAGGTATTATGGCTCTCGCCTATAACTCTTTAAAACGGCATTTGGGTGTCACTGAGGGTCAAACAAAAATATTTGATATGGTACAGCAACTTGCTATACCAGAGAAATGGTATCTTGATAGATTTCAAATAGATTCTGTTGACTTAGCAAGAACCTTTGGAGAAGAAGCGTCAGATTGGATACCTTGGAACCTTCCTGATGGGTCTTTAGCATATCGCCCTTCTTGGGTAGATATTCGTAGAATAGGAGAAGATTGGGTCTGTTTTAATTCAGATGAAGTTGAACTTGGAAGAATGTCTCCAAATCTAGTCTATTTTACTCAAACTCATTATCCATTAATAGGAAAAGAAGAAGCTGATTTACGTACCTTAAAGAAGAACTTAGGGGAAACTATTTGGGGCTCAGTTGCAGATCCCGCATGGCGGTACGGTGGACGTAAAGACTTCCCCCAGATGTTAAAGAATAATCTTTTAACCCTACAAAAAGAGACTGATTATGCCTCAATGTTTGCTATTGGTGCCAATTTCTTCGAAAATGGGCAGTATCTCTATCGAACTGATGAATTCTTAATGAACATGCTTATTGAACAAGAGCATATGGAAAAGCTATTAGACGAGCTATTAGAAATCCATCTTGAAACAGTGGAGCGAGTATTGAGTGGTATAGGAGATTCAATAGATGTGTTGATGTTTGGTGATGATTTTGGTACTCAAAACACTACAATGATTAGCCGTGATCTATATAAAAAACTTATATATCCACGTCAAAAGAAACTATTTCAATATGTTCACGACCATTCAAACGCTAAGATCTTTTTGCATAGTTGTGGAGCTGTCTATAGCCTTATTGGAGACTTTATTGATGCAGGAGTAGATATTCTCAATCCTGTACAGATAGGTGCAACGGGTATGGACCCTAAACGACTAAAAACTGAGTTTGGTAAAGACCTCGTGTTTTGGGGAGGCGGTGTTGATACCCAGCATGTTCTTGCTACAGGAAGTGTAAATGAAGTGAGAGAGTCAGTGTTGAGAAATTGTGAAGTCTTTAGTAAAAATGGTGGCTTTGTCTTTAATCAAGTTCACAATATTGTTGATGGCGTACCATCAGAAAACATTGTAGCAATGTATGATGCTGTAAACAGTTTTTAGGAGATGTAGTATGGATTTTGAACCCGATTACACAGTAGTGGTTGATGCCTCTTATAATAAACATACCCCCTATTTACCTTTGTAAGAACACAACGTATGTAGTGGTTTTTTTG
>CAYZUR010000377.1:0-2391 GCA_964481535.1 uncultured Spirochaetaceae bacterium
CGTTAGCATTTTGAAAATCATAGGTTACATTATACCCATTATCATTTAGGTAATCTTTCATCCCTTCTTCAACTGAATCAAGGGCAGGGTGAGAGAGGAACTTACTTACTCCAACTCTTGTTGATCCGTCGTTAACGACTTCTGCTTGTCCAGTAGCAAAGATTAGAGTAGAGGTAAGCACCATAAAAATAAGAGTAATGCTCAACATTTTTTTCATAATAGGCTCCTTAAATAGACATATTTATATGGTGCTCACTATAGCTCTCTATACGAATTTTGTAAAGATGAATATACAATATGGTGTATAATAATTCATCATTTATTCAATTATTGTTTTTCTGATGTGTAAAGAATCTTAGCACTATTGAGATAAATAGGTGCAATAGTGATCCCTAAACGCTTGGCTACATCAAGGTTGAAATAGAGCTCAAACTCGCTAGGGTCAGTTGAAAAGAGGGTTCCTACCTCTCCTGCTGTTTTTCTTCCACTAAGTACTTCATCAACTGCAATTCCAGTCTTCCTTCCATGTTGATAATAATTAAAGCCCCACACCATGAAGTAATCGAGTCCGTCAGCACTTGTTGGGTCAGCTGTGAAAAATGGCTTATTGTTAGTTCTACATACATCACTAATACTCGTGATAGCAGAAACAACTGTATTATCTGTTCCTACATATATTGCATCAACTCGAGGAATAATAGCGAGGGTAGCTTGCTTTACTTCAGAAGAATTGCTTATTCCAGTTGTTACTGCCTTAAGGCCAAGAGTCTCACAAGCTTCAACGACTAAATTCTTTAGTTGCACACCATTTGCTTCTCCACTTGTGAAGATAATTCCTATCGTTTTAGCTCCTGTAATTTCACTAAAGACTCTAATTTGTTCATACACTGGGTTTTTATCACTAGCTCCCCCCACGTTTCCACTATTTGGCTCATATGTTGGTACCAGTCCTGCTTCTAAAGGGTCTGTGATGCCACCAAACATTACTGGTGTCGTATCAAACACATTTGCTAATGCTTGGGCAGTTGGTGTTCCTATTCCTACAACAAGGTCTGCTTTATCTGCCTTAAATTTATAGGCAATAGAGGTTGCTGTTGAGATATCCCCATTGGCGTTTTGTGAATCATACGTTATTGAATATCCTTTTTCTGCGAGGTAATCGACCATACCTTGCTCTATTGCATCGAGGGCAGGGTGAGCAACTATTTTAGAAACTCCTATTCTAATAGTACCTTCATTAGCTTGTTCTTTCATGCCTTGGCCACTTATCACAGATGAAATTAATAATAATGTAATCATAACAATTGTAATTTTATGTTTCATTATTGACTCCTTTTTACTTTTTTATGACTATATCGTGGTTTAGTGTTTCTGTATATAGAAACACGTGAGTATTACTGAAAATATTTATGGTAATTTTGCTGTGATTCGAAGCTTTATGTTTAGATGATAAGAAGTATATGATGATAATATCTTCAAAAAGATACAAAGAGATAAAAAAATACCTACACGTATAAATGTAGGTACTGTGAAGTAAGAAATAAAGACTCTTTTTATAGAATCATTAATTAATAATCAAAGACTTCGTCGTCTTCATCTTCATAGAGAAAATCATCCTCTTCTTCTTCGTCTTCAGCTACTACTGTAGTTTCATCTTCGTCAAGAAAGAATTCTTCTATATCGTCATCCTCATCTTCATCATCAAATCCATCATATTCATCGTCTTCACGATATTTATCTGGATCAAAATAATCTTCGATTTCGTCTTGGCCATCCACTTCTTCCTCTTCTTCAAAAAAAGAGTCTGCATAATCATCATCTTCTGTATATTTCATCCAAGTTCCTCCCCGTGTACTCATCTGCGTTATATATACATTATGATGGAAGAAATGAGTTGTCAATCACCATTAACTCATAGTTTGATATAAATTTTATTGTTTTTTTCTTATCTACATTCTTCTGGTTTTTCTCTTGCAACTAAAGAGTGCCCTTGGTATAGTTTTTTTATACATGGAGAGGTAATGAAACATAATAATTACGTAATTGCTGTTCCGATGGGTGATCCATCTGGTATTGGCCCTGAAATTGTTTTGAAAGCTCTTGGAAGCAGTGATGTTAACATGAAGCGTGTCGTCGTAGTAGGGGATGAAGGAATCTTTCGAAAGGTCTCTGCGGACTACAACATTTCCTTTCCCTTTGATAGTGTCGTCTATACGAAAGAAGAGGTAGCTAAGGCCTTGCTTGATGGCGCTACACACATCCTTCTTGCCCTTGATCTCATTGATTTATCACTATTCCAGTATAAAGTAATTAATGGGATGAGTGGTAAAGCTGCATATGAATCTATCAAGATGAGTGTAGAATTGGCACAAGATGGAATAGTCAATGCAA
>CAYZUR010000378.1:0-601 GCA_964481535.1 uncultured Spirochaetaceae bacterium
TGAATCCAACCATGCTTTTGATAATACGTAAAAACCATAAACACATATACGTGTATATTGTCAACTGTGAGTTATTTTACGTTTCAAATATATTGCTTCTATGTAATTTTGAGTTTTGAAGCAGATGTACATAGCCTGAAAGGCAGCAAGGAAGTCCTCAAGCCCAGAGAATGGAAATTTCAGTACTTACGAACTGAATTGTTTTTGCTCCTTCTTATAGCCCTTTTGAAATGAGGAATAAATATGAATCATAATGGGATAATAAGAAGACTTATCCCAAAAGGTAAATGCCGAAGAAAAACAGACAATCTACTTTACAGGAGAAATCCTTACTACCTACCTCCACTATTCAATTTGCTTTATCTCATTCCCGTGTGATAGAATAGAGAGAGGAATTACTCGTCTCTCTTATTGAAGTAGGTAGGTATGATATTCAATCAATGGTATGCAATTGCTCCATCTAAGATAGTAAAGAAGAACAAATTAACTGCTCTTAAGCGCCTTGGTTTAGAATTAGTTCTCTTTCGTGATGATCAGGGCTCTCTTGGTTGTGTGGTAGATCAGTGTACCCACCGAGGTGCGGCTTTAAGTAAAGGGAAGG
>CAYZUR010000378.1:611-2383 GCA_964481535.1 uncultured Spirochaetaceae bacterium
TATTCAATGTCCTTTCCACGGCTTAGAGTTTGATCAAACAGGAAAATGTGTGCTCATACCAGCTAATGGAAAATCCTCTAAGCTAGATATCAGTCGCTACAATGTAAAAAGTTATGGTGTGAAGGAGAAACACGAGATTATCTACTTGTGGTGGTCAGATGAGGAGCCAGATGAAACACTTCCCTTCTTTGAAGATGAATTGAATGAGAAATATCGCTACAGCGAAATAATTGATCATTGGAATACTCACTACTCACGGTGCATCGAAAACCAATTAGATGTCATTCACCTCCCCTTTGTCCATTACAACACGATAGGAAGAGGCAATAAAACAGTAGTGAATGGGCCTAAAGTAATTATTAATGGGACCACCATTCAAACAAGCAGCAACAATGAAGTAGATATTGGTCAAACTCCTAGAGGAGCAGATGAGTGTACGATCTCTTCAACTCACCTCTTATTCACCTTCCCTAATATGTGGATGAACCACATTAGTGAAGAGGTAAAAATAGTAATCTACTTTGTTCCAGTAGATGAAGAGAACACGATCCTTTACATTCGGTTCTATTGTAAAATTTCCCCGATTGGGTTCATTAATTCACTTATTGCATTCACTGGAAAAGCTGCAAACAGAAAGATAGAAAGACAAGATAAAAGGATTGTTATCACCCAAAAGCCTAAAGCATCTTCCTACAAGAGTAATGAAAAACTCATTCCAGGGGATAGTCCAATTATTGCATACAGAAGAATACGAGAAGAATTAAAGGCGAGTAGAAATAAAAAAGAATGATATCCTTGTCATTGAAAGTGGCTTATCAAACCACACCTGTGACTTTCAAAGAAAGAATCGAAAATTACACTAACATTACTATGACGACAGATAATACAATTGAAATAAGACAATCTAAGGAGATAGTTCTATCTATATATGCAAGGTTCTCTTCATCCTTTTGGTTAACATAGACGCTTATAATAAAAGGAGGGGGAGCTATAGCAATAAAGAGAAGTGCTATTTTATAGATACTCTCCATATGCAGAAGATTGTCGATAATAAAGTGGTTTATTAAAAGAGCAAAAAGTATTGAAAAACTCTTTCTCACCACTATGGTAATAAGAGATAACTTTAATCCTTTTGTTGAAACTTTTAACCCATATCCTATTGAGATGCTAATGAGGGGAACTGTGAGAGAGCCGATGAGAATAATTAATGAATGTATGGAACTCACAAAAGGAGTTAAAGAAAAATCTTTCTTTATATACCCAACTATAATTCCCATTACAATTGCAATAATAATGGGAGAGGTAACAAACCGCTTTACCCCCTCTTTTACACTCCCCTTCCCATTTTGAAGTGCATTAAGAGTAGATAGCAAATAGGTAAATACAAAGAATATTTGTCCCAACGATAAAAAGGCTATTTTAGGAAAGTTCTCTTGTCCATAGAAAGAAAGAAATATTGCATATCCAAACATCCCCATCTCATACCCTCCCATAAGGAGGGGGAAATAAGGAGTTTCTATCTTAGCAACTCTCTTTACGACTGATCCAACTAGCACCATTAAAAAACACAGCCCTGTCATCACCCCAATCATCGTTAAGTGCTTTACTTCAATTTCAAGGTTCAAAAAAGCATTAAACAAGAGAGCTGGGAGTGCAATATGTGAAACAAACTTCTTTATCTCTACTACTGTGGTATCACTAAAAAAGTGAGTCTTCTTTAGAAAGACCCCCATAACGATAAGAGAAATGATAGGGAGGGAGGCTAATATTGA
>CAYZUR010000379.1:0-2375 GCA_964481535.1 uncultured Spirochaetaceae bacterium
TCATCTCTTTTTCTGCTTTAATAAATTTATTCCTATTTAGAGGTGATTATGGTTTTGTAAGTAGATTATTACAATTTGATAATCCGGCACTTCTCACACCTTCAAAATTGGAAATTATTGCTCCATTTCTTTTACTATGTGTATGTTTTGTATTAGTTCTCATCCTCCTTAAAGAAAAGAAAGGGAACGTGTTATCTTTGCTACTTACAATTCTTACCCTTACTTCTTTTGTGAGTGGTATTGTAATGTTTGTTTCGATTGATAAAGAATTTGATCTGTATAAGGATAATATAATTCTATTAGAAAGCGAGCGAGACCCACTGGGAACTATTGAACCAGCATTTCATCTATCTCAGGCAGGAAAGAATGTAATAGTTCTCTTCTTAGATCGTGCAATTAGTGGATATTTCCCTGTTATTCTCGAACAATTCCCAGATGTAAAAGAACAATTTAAAGGATTTACCTTTTATCCTAACACTATTACTTTTGGAAATAATACAGTTTCTGGTGCTGCAGCAATGGTCGGAGGATATGAGTATACACCATCTGAGATGGAAAAAAGGTCATCTGAAAAAATGGTTGATAAGCACAATGAAGCTATTTTAGTAATGCCAAAATTATTTCTAGATGGGGGCTACTCAGTGACTATAGCAGACCCTCCTTATAGCAATTACAAAGCAATTGTTGATTTTACTCCATTTAATCCTTACCCAACCATGAACATGATGCAGCATCTACAAAGGTTTTCTCATACATATAAAAGTGAACATTCCGATGTGATTAATTGGGATGATGAAGCAGAAAGCACAATCATTAAAGAACGTCTTCCCATGTTTTCTTTGCTAAAAACTATCTTTCCGGTATTTCGATTAATCATATATGATAAAGGTTCATATTTTGCAGCATTAAAAGTTCCTTATACTTTTGATGTTTTCCTCGATTCCTACAGTCAACTTTATTATCTCGATCTCCTTACTGACATTTCAGCTAAAGGTGATACATATACTTTTATAGGAAATGAGACCACACACGAACCTGTGTACTTACAAGCCCCTGAATATGAACCAAGAACTATTGTAACCGATAAAAGTACACCTTTAGATTCTGTTGAAGGGATATCAGAAGTTGACACTACTCACTATCATGTAAACGCAGCAACAATGAAGCAACTTGGAAAGTGGTTTGATATGCTCCAAGAGAAGGGTGTGTATGATAATTCTCGGATTATCATTGTTGCAGACCATGGTAGAGATATTTATTCTCCTCACTTTGAAGATTTTGAGAATAATGCAGATGTATATGCGAGATTAAACCCTCTACTATTAGTAAAAGATTTTAATGCGAAAAATGACATACAGACAGATAGTACATTTATGACTAATGCTGATACCCTCCTATTTGCCATCGCTGATTTGGGTCTTTCACCACTCAACCCTTTTACAAAAAAAGATGTGGCGAAAAATGTTTCTAAAGAAGAGGTTGAAATATTTTATGCGATGGGAAGGTTTGTACAGCAAACAGGAAATGTGTTTAAGTTTGATTCTCTAAAAAAATATTCAGTAAAAGACTCAATTTTCAATGAACCAAACTGGTCGTTATTAGGAGAGAAATAATGGGAAAACAGGAAGATTAAGTGGTATTATACATAGACCCTGGAACAGGAAGCATGCTTTTCTCAGTAGTCATTGGACTTGTTACAATGCTCTATTTTCTGCTTAAAGCCGCGTTTTTAAAATTGAAATTTGTTCTCTCTGGGGGGAAAGCTGTAGCTAATACAATTAGATACCCATTTGTTATCTATTGTGAAGGGAAAAGATATTGGGATGTGTTTAAACCAATCCTTGATGAGTTTGAAGAGAAAAAGATTGAAGTAATATTTTATACTTCTAGTGAAGATGATTCTGCTTTCAATCAAAAATATATCTATGTGACTGTCGAGTACATTGGGTCAGGGAATAAAGCTTTTACTCGACTTAACTTCTTAGAAGCAGATGTCTGTTTGATGACAACCCCTGGCCTTGATGTGTATCAACTAAAACGATCAAGAGGTGTGAAACACTATTCTCATATCTTACATGCAGTGAGCGACGCAACGAGTTATCGACTTTTCGCCCTTGATTACTTTGATTCTGTATTACTCACCGGTGAGTACCAAAAAGCACATATACGTATACTTGAAGAGAAACGGGGATTAAATCAGAAAGACTTAGAAGTTGTAGGATGTTCCTATCTTGATGTACTTCAAACAAAAATAAATGATATTAGCGTAGTCAAAGAATCTCGCTTCACAGTTCTTGTTGCCCCTTCTTGGGGGAAGAGTGGGATTCTTAGTCGCTATGGAGAATCGTTACTTGATCCATTAATTGAGACAGGAT
>CAYZUR010000380.1:0-2372 GCA_964481535.1 uncultured Spirochaetaceae bacterium
ATTAGAAGGTATTATTTTCACCCACATGATACACCTCGAGAAACTTCTCGCTCACCGATCATCTACAAAGAGTATACGACTTGCTGGAGGGGTAACAGCCTCTCCTTTATGGACACAACTCTTTGCTGATATCATCCAAATCCCAATAGAAGTAGTACAAACAGGCGAACTTGGGGCCCTTGGGGCTGCAATGAGTGCAGCAGTTGCATGTAATCATTATCCGTCCCTCAGTGTTGCATCTAAAGAGATGTCGAGAGTTCAAACATTGGTAGAACCCGAAGAAAAAGTTGGGCCAATTTACCAAGAAAAATATGCCATTTACAAAGAAGTAGTTAACGCATTAGACAATCTATGGAGCAAAATCTAATGAAACAAGGAATAAATATTATGGAAAAGCCTCTTATCATTTTAGACCCATATCCTCAAACTAAAGAGAGAATCTTTACACAAGAGACATGGGATAAACTCTCATCAATAGCAACAATTGTCACATCAAGTAGCCCTCATATGAGTGATGAAGAATTCGAATCACACCTACCTAAAGCTGTAGCTATTATTGGGCAATCTCCTATGCCAAAAGAGAGACTCGATAAAGCACCTCTTTTAAAAGTAATCTTTAATGTGGAAGGAAACTTTTACCAAAACATTGATTATGAAGAATGCTTTAAGAAATCAATTAGAGTATTGAACTGTGGTAAAGTCTATGCTCGTCCCGTTGCAGAGATGGCACTTGCCATGGCCCTCGATTTATCTCGAGGTATAACATGGGAACACATGCGATTCGCTCAAAATAAAGAGAGATACGTACTAGAAGGAAATGCTAAGGCAAAACTATTAACCAATGCAACAGTTGGAATTATTGGCTTTGGTCTATTAGGAACAAGTCTTAGACCACTACTTGCCCCATTTAATTGTAACATTAAAGTATATGACCCGTGGCTCCCGACCTCCGTCATTGAAGAGCATAATTGTGAAAGTGCTTCCCTTGATGAAGTATTAGAGATGAGTGAATTCATCTTTATTCTTGCAGGGGTAACTAAGGAGAATCAAGGATTTTTAGGAAAAAGAGAATTTGATCTAATACAAGATGATGCAAATGTTATCCTTGTTAGTAGAGCTGCTGTAGTTGATTTTGAAGAGTTTACACGACAACTTGCAACCAATAGATTCAAAGCTGCAACAGATGTATTCCCTAGTGAACCTTTTGAAAAAGACCATCCAATGAGAAATCTCAATAATGTAATATTGTCTCCACATAGAGCTGGAGGAATACCTCAGGCATTCTATGCTATTGGAGAAATGGTAACAGATGACTTTACTTCAATTGTGAATGGCCTTACTCCAGTGAGAATGCAACCTGCTCAACCTGAAATAGTAAAGAGACTCGCAAGCAAACCAGTGAAGCAATAGGTATAGTTTATAGAGAATCTTCCCCGTAGGGGTTTGCCCATGCAGATGGGGAAACCCCTGTTTTTGCTTTAAAGAGCCTGGAAAAATAATAGGGACTATCGAAGGCAAGGGTGAATGAGACTTCTTTCACACTCAGCTTCCCCTCTTTTAATAACTCTTTAGCTTTTTCTATCTTTGTGTTCAATAGATATTGATAAGGAGAATATCCTGTGTGTTCTTTAAAATAATTTCGAAGTGTGTAGTAATTCACCTTTAGTTGTTGGCAAATCGTATCAACGTCAAACTTTTCGTAGATATTTTCTTCAAAAAGCTCCTTTGCAGCGTCAAGTAGAGTCGTGTTTTTCTTATTATTGAAGAAGTATGTTCTTCTAATATACATCTTAGCAATGATGTCCATGATGGCTGAGGCAAGTAATTGCTGGAAACCTTCATCTCCCTTTTTTGCAATAGAGAGGGCATCATCAAATATTTTCGTTAATGTTCTACTTATCCCATATTCATACACCATATAATCTGGATGTAAAATATGATTTTCTAGCCATTGTTTAGGAATTTCACCATCAAAGCTAATAGAGTATTCGTTTATTCCGGATGAAGAGTTGTATTGATATGAATAGCGCTCTCCTGGGAGAATAATAAGTAGCGTTCCTGGGACTATCTTCACATCTCCTATAAAGGAGCGAAAAAAGCTCTCCCCCTCTGTGACATAAATCACCTTAAATTGAGAAGAGACAGTACCTGTCAACCACTTTGAATCTGTTGAATTGTGAAGAGGTTTCTCTACTACATCACCTATTGAAGGCAATATTATCGTATGAGTGATAGATGTGGCATATAATAAAAATGATTTATCTTTACTCGTAATATCTAAATACGCAGAAAAGGACATATTATCAAGCTGTTTCATATCCATAGGCAGTACATTAGTCTCCTCATTATCATAAGTTAACACTATTATGAAA
>CAYZUR010000381.1:0-2372 GCA_964481535.1 uncultured Spirochaetaceae bacterium
TGCAACAGATGCTGACACAGATGGGTTTCATATTAGAAACCTCTTAATGACCTATTTCCTCACATTCTTTGAAGATCTTGTCTTGAGTGGCAGACTCTATATTCTTGAAACTCCACTGTTTAGAGTACGAAATAAGAAACAAACAGTATATTGTTTTAATGAAAGTGAAAAACAAGAAGCACTCTCTACAATAAAAGGGGCAGAAATTACTCGATTTAAAGGACTCGGAGAGATAAACCCTTCAGAGTTCCGTCAGTTTATTAGTGATGATATGCGGCTCATACCTATATCTATTTCTTCTTCGAGAGAGATGCATCTCACCTTAAAGTTCTATATGGGGGAAAATACCCCCACTCGCCGTGATTTTATTATGGAGAACCTCATCTGATGAGTCATGCAGAATCGATATTTAAAGAAAATTATCTCGAATATGCCTCGTATGTAATACGAGACAGAGCCATCCCCGATATCGCAGATGGATTAAAACCTGTACAGCGAAGAATCTTACATTCTCTATTTGAGATGGATGATGGAAAGTTTCATAAAGTTGCTAACGTTGTTGGCCACTGTATGAAATACCACCCTCATGGAGATGCTTCTATTGGAGATGCTCTTGTAAACCTTGCTAATGCTAATCTATTCATTGATCGGCAAGGAAACTTTGGAAATATGCTCACAGGGGATAGCGCTGCAGCTCCAAGATATATAGAGTGCCGTATACTCGAATTTGGTAAAAAAGTGCTCTATAACCCACAACTCACTAAGTTTGTTGAGTCCTATGATGGAAGAAATAAAGAACCCGTTGCCTTTCCTGCAAAAATACCTGTAGTTGTTGTTGGCGGGGCTGAAGGAATTGCAGTTGGCATGTCAACTAAAATTCTTCCCCATAACCTTAATGAAGTCATCGATGCCATGGTAGACTTATTACATGGAAAAGAAGTTACTCTCTACCCCGACTTTTTTGGTGGTGGACTTGTTGATGTCTCTTCTTATGATGATGGAATGGGCAAAGTATTAGTGAGAGCGAAGGTTAATACAAAAGACTCAAAACGAATTATTATAGAAGAACTTCCATTCTCTGTAAGTACAGAGAATATGATTAAATCTATTGAAGATGCAGCAAGGAAAGGGAAAATAAAGATCTCTTCAATCAATGATTATACTACCGATAAAGTAAACATTGAGATAATTCTAGCAAGGAATACCTATTCCGAGGACATCGTTGATGCCCTTTATGCATTTACAGATTGTGAGAAATCAATATCAGTTAATCCTCTCGTTATTGTAGATAATATGCCAAAAATAATGAGTATTTCCTCTATGATATCCTATAGTTCAAAAGCTCTTATTGCTATTTTACAAGCTGAATTAGAATTAGAACAGAAACAACTTAATGATACGCTTCATTACAGAACATTGGAAAGGATATTTATTGAAAAACGTATCTATAAACATATTGAAAATAAGAAAACTCAAGCGGCAGTAATTGAGGCTGTGTTCAAAGGATTCCTTCCGTTTAAAGAGCTCCTCTATCGAGACCTAATAGATGAGGATGTTGAACGGTTATTAAAGATTCCTATTCGCAGAATCAGTTTATTCGATATCGAAAAAAACCACCAAGAAATTGAAATTATTCATACACGACTTCAAGAAATTGCACACCATCTTAACCATATAGTTGAATATGGGCTCTCTTTTCTCACCGAATTGAAGAAAGATCCTGTGGTGAAAGAAGCAAAAAGAAAGACTACAATTGGCTCTTTTGAGAAAGTGTTAGTGAGGGAAGCGGCTCAAAAGAACCTCTCTCTAAAATATGATGCACAAGCTGGATATCTTGGATATGGATTAAAGAAAGGGGTGGAACAAGAGGTGGTCTCTTCTTTTGATAGAATTCTTGTTATTCAAAAGGATGGAACCTACTTTGTTGTATATGCTCCTGAAAAGCTCTTCGTTGGGAAAGGAATGCGCTTTTGTTGTCTTGCTGAAAAAGATCGATTAGAGAACCTCATTTTTACGATAATTTACCAAGAGAAAAGTTTGAAATACTTGTTTATTAAACGGTGTAAAATTACTCAATTTATCATCAATAAAACCTACAGTTTAGTTCCTGACGGAAACTTCAAGCTTTATACTCTTTCAATCTTAGATGATGCTAGAATTACTATTGTATTCAAAAAAGGGAAAGGGTATAAAAGCCTAGAAGATAAAACCTATTTTTCCCGATTCAGACTAAAAGGTGTGAAAGCTAACGGTGTAAGATTAACCACAAAAGAAGCTCAAACTATTCGAATTAAACATGAAAAAGACCCTAAAGGGAATTCAGATGAGATGGACTCATTGTTTAAAGATATTGATCCATTCGATGATGAAGT
>CAYZUR010000382.1:0-2367 GCA_964481535.1 uncultured Spirochaetaceae bacterium
TTCCTGTGTTAAGATATACATAATGATTCCAGGTAATACAACAATTGTAAGAGCTGCAAACATCTGAGTATAGTCGTAGGAAAATGCTTCTGTGAAAAACGCGAGGGCAAGGGGAAGGGTGCGAACTTTTGGAGAACTTGTAAGAAGCATTGCATAGAAGTACTCGTTCCAGTTACCTAAGAACATCATAATTCCCGATGTCGCAAGACCTGTTTTTGCCAAAGGAAGATTTATTGACCAGAACACTGTCCAAAATCCAGCGCCTTCAATAAATGCAGCTTCATTTAATGAATTTGGGATCGACATAAAGGTAATTCTCATCACGAACATAGATATTGCCATACCAAAAGAAATGTAAACAAAGATGAGACCGAACCGGGTATCCCCTATCCCCAACCTATTCACAAGAGTGAAAATTGGTTGCGCTTTGGTATGAGCGGGAACCAAAAGAGTCAGTGTGAACAAGAGATAAAAAATGGTTTTACCAGGAAAATTAAACTTCGCAATTACGTATGCCCCCATGGAATAAATCAACAACGATACAATCGTTGCAATAGATGCAATTAGGAGTGAATTTATCGTATAAAGACCAAAATTATATTGAGTGAAGACTTTCACAAATGGGCCTAAATCAAACCCTTTAGGTAAAGAAAACGGACTACTAAGAATAGCTGAATTTTCTTTGAAAGCCGACATTATTACCCAGAGAACAGGAAAAACAGATATAATAAAGACAAAGAACATGATGAAATAGACAAAACTCTTTGCCCCTATTTTTCTTAGGTTATGTTGAATGAACGATGTTTCTAACATATGAGGCACTCCTAGTAGATTGGATTATTCATTTTGAAGAGTTTATTGATCACTAAAAGAGTAATAATCCCTAATAAAAACATGAAAACAGCAGATGCATTTGCGAGACCATAATTCAAGTCAGTTATTGCTTTCACAAGGATAATAGGAATATTCATCGTATCATCCCCTGGTCCTCCTCTCGTCGTTAACGCAATTGCCTCATACATGGCAATTCGAGAAGTGATAGAGAGTATAATACTCGTTCCAATAGCATAACGGCATAGAGGAAGCTGGATAAGGAAAATTGCTTGTAGGCCTGTAGCTCCGTCTATCTTTGCCGCATCATGCAAAAAGGAAGGAATATTCATGAGATCGCCAAGAACTATAAGGGTAATAATTGCTCCATAGAATAACCATGTGAGTGTAATTGCGATAAACGCCCATGGAGACTCAAAGAACCAGTTTATTTGAAAAGAAGGGTTAACTATCCGTATCAATCCATTGAATAATCCAAAATCATTGTTAAACATAAAGCGAAAGATCATTGCCATTGCAGCAGAAGATACAATATTAGGAATCATAAAAACGCCTCTAATAACTTTCCACCCTTTTGGCTTTTGAAACAGGATAAATGCTACAAGTACGCCAAAGCCCACATGGAGAGTAGCCGCAATGAGAGACCACAGGAGCAAATTGCGTAGTGAGATAAGAAAACTACTTTGCTTGAAAAATCTCAGGTAATTTGTGAGCCCGTTAAAGGTGGGAGCATTAAACCCATCCCAACGAGTAAAACTCGTAAAGAATACCGTCACAATAGGAATCAAATAAAAAAGGAGAAACACAATAAGTGTGGGCAATAAAAATGCATAGACAAATGGAAAATATTTTCGCTCCAACTTATTCATCATACCATAGTCTCCTTTTTTGGACATGCAATCGCTCTGTGTTTTTAGGCACAGAGCGTGCTATAGATGAGTCTTTTTATAATCGAGTCTCAGCAGCTTTCTTTGTTAACTCTGCCAAAAATTGTACTGGTGTATATGTCCCATCAATAAGTTTTGGAAGGAGTTTACCAAATTCTATATTCCCAATAGAACCTGGAACCACATCTCCAAACAAAGGTGCCAACTCGGTCTCTTTGTTAATGGTCGTAGCGAGGTCTACAAGTATAGGATTCTCTTGTTGTTTAAGAAGGAACTCTTTAGAAGGAGTGAGTTTTGGTACTACTCCGCCTTCAACTAGCATAAAGGCTTCTAACTCTGTGGGTTTCATCATGAATTCAAGGAATGCAAGAGCTGCATCTAATTCGCCTTGAGGAAGACCACTTGGGATCCACCAGTTGTAACCACGTACATTAGCGATAGCAAAGTTTCCTGGATATACATCACCAGAGACTTGATCACCACTAAAGCCATTAGACCATTTATCTTCAGAACCTGAAGCAAAGTCTCCTACCATCCAAGGACCATTTGGAATCACTGCTGATTTTCTACTCATGAAAGAGTTGGCCGCATCTGCATATGCAGCACCAAGAGTGTTGCTACTTGCATAATTTTGAAGGAAATATTGTAA
>CAYZUR010000383.1:0-2365 GCA_964481535.1 uncultured Spirochaetaceae bacterium
ATTTTAGAAGATCAATAAAGGAAGTGAGGATATCATCTCCTTTAGCACCATCTAATACTTTCTTCGCTAATACTTTTCCTAGTTGTACACCCTCTTGATCAAAAGAGTTAATATTCCATAAAAATCCTTGGAACATTACTTTATTTTCATAGTGAGCAAGGAGAGCTCCAAGAGCTCTTGGGTCGAGTCGATCTCCAAAAATAAGGGAAGAGCATCTGTTTCCATTAAATTGTTTGTTGCTGTTTGAATCATCTTTTCCTATAGCGAATGCTACAATTTGGGCAATAAGATTTGCTAATAGTTTTTCTTGACTCGTACTCTTCTCTATTACAATATCATGCTTTCTTTGAGTCGCTTTAAATCCAATAAACTGTAGTGGGGTAATATCTGTTCCTTGATGCAGTAGTTGATAAAAAGAGTGCTGTCCATTTGTTCCAGGTTCACCAAAAATGACAGGACCTGTTGAATATGAGATCTCATTACCATCTCTATTCACCATTTTTCCGTTACTTTCCATATCGAGTTGTTGTAAGTGAGCAGGAAAGCGAGAAAGGGCTTGGGAGTAGGGAAGTATTGCTGTGTTAGGGTAATGCAATACATTTCGAAGATAGACTCCAATAGCTGCATCGAGTAGAGCACCATTTTTCGTAATATCTTGTTCCAAAGCTGCCCTATCACCTTCGTGGGCACCAACGAGGAATTCATCTACTACATCACTTCCAAAGGCAATAGAGAGGATAAGAGTACCAACGGCACTTGTTGATGAGTATCTTCCCCCAATGTAATCATCAATATAAAATGAATCCATTACCTCATTAGATGTAGCTAAAGGACTTGTATTACTTGTTACTGCAACAAAGTGTCTACTAGGATCGATTCCTTTTATCTTTGTTTCCACAATTGCTTGTCTTACTAATTCAAAGTTAGTGAGTGTCTCTTGTGTTGTTCCACTTTTAGAGACAAGGATGAAAAGAGAGGTTTCAATGTCTATTCCTTTCAGAACAGCGAGGGCATCATCTGGGTCTACATTACTAATGAAAGATGCCTCAATTACCTCTTTATTTTCTCCACAAGCCCACCCATGAAGAGCTAGGTACATTGCTCTTGGCCCTAAGTCGCTTCCACCGATACCTATTTGTACAACTTGAGTAAATTTCTTGTTGGTTGAACCGGTAATCTCTCCATTACGAACTTTGTTTGCAAAGGAAGCTATTTTCTCTTGTTGTTCTTTATAAAATAATTCTTTATTCACAGAGTCAGCTAATACTACATTCTCTGCCCCTAAAGCATTTCCCCTAGTGAGATGATGAAGAACAAGTCTTTTTTCACCTGTATTCATCACTTCTCCACTCAATAGAGCTCTATATTTTTCTATTAATTGTTGCTCTTCACATAGAAGACTTAGTGTTTTGATATGTTCTTCATTTACAGGGAGGGGACTATAATTAAAAGTGAGTCCGCCACCAAGTGGGATATTCGCAGAAGAAATCCTCTCTTTTGTGAGGACATCTTTGACTTTCAGATGGGGGAGATTTTTTAAGGTTGAAAAGGATGTGCTTGTATCAAGGTTATTAAATTCCATAATTGACTCCTATTGTTATCTAAAACATGACTAATTGTACAATTATAGGGGGCAATAATCAAGAAATAGGAGCTTTATCCATCAATTTCAGGAATGCGCATCTTAAATCCTTCTAACAAGTCTTCTTTTGACATTCCTTCTCTAAGAATCACAAAAATAGTGTCATCACCTGCGAGTGTTCCAAGTATTTCAGGAAGGGCGAGCACATCAAGTGCGAGGGCAACTGAATTAGCATGACCACTACGTGTTTTAATAACACCAAAATTTTGGCTAAATTCGATAGAAAGGACACCTCTTCGTACATCTTGGATATAAGATTTTTCAGATTCAGATATTAAATCATTTTCTGGTAATGCATAGTAGTATCCAGACCATCCGTCGGAGATTTTTCCCACCTTTAACATCTTTAAATCTCTTGAAAGGGTTGCTTGAGTAACAGAAAAGCCATTTTCATTTAATAGTTCTAATAACATATCTTGATTATCAATGCGATTATTTTTTATTAGCTCTTTTACTACTGAGAGTCTATTGTGGCGCTCTTTCATATCTTTCTCCAGTTGGATATTTATTCTTATATTTCTGTATGAATATACAATAGTCTGTATAAAAATACAAGAAGATTTAGGAAAGGAGGAAAGGTTGATTATTTAGTGGACGTAAAAAGGTGGGTAAAGTATGATAATGGTATATATATGACATAGGTGAGGAAAATGGTATTAATTATTATTGCGGTTGTGTTATTGCTACTCGTTATTTATGGAGTGGGTGTTTACAATAAGCTCA
>CAYZUR010000384.1:0-2360 GCA_964481535.1 uncultured Spirochaetaceae bacterium
TGAAGAAGAGAAAAAAGCCCTGTCAAAGTCTGCTCCTGTAGTTGATGATATTCTCGGTGCAATTGAAGCAGACGTCTTCGCTGGTGGAAAAGAAGAACGTGAGTAGACATTTGAAGAATTTTTTGCTATTATGTTTGATTAATGAAACACATATATAATGAGAGTATACCAGAAGAAACTCTCAAGAAAATGACAGTAATTTATACTCATTATTGATAAAAAGCCGGTTAATCCGGCTTTTTTATTGCCTAATGAGGCCGCAAACAACATATAAATAGGAGGAATTGATGAGCAATGTCTTCACTTCAAGAACTTTGAGTGTAATTGATGATATGAGTATCGCAGAAAGAAGGTACTTATTTGAAAAAACAAAGATATTAAAAGAAGCATGGATAGATCAGGATGAACAGATTCTTAGTCATTTTCGTATTAATGATTCAGATTTTGGTATCTATGAAGTCTTTTTAGAAGATAGTACAAGAACAAGAGAGTCTTTTCGAAATGCAGCAGCTTTTCATAGAGTAAAAGTGAGTGATTTGGCTGTAGATACCTCGAGTTTTAATAAAGGAGAGAGTTATGCAGATACTTTTAATACCCTCGCAGGATACCAAAACAGTGTATTTATTATAAGAAGTAAACTTGAAGGTGTGTGTACATGGCTTCATGAAGCAACCTCCTCTTTTGCTAAACGAAATAACCTATTAAGAGTTCCTGCTTTTATTAATGCAGGTGATGGTAAGCATGAACATCCGACTCAAGAGTTACTCGATGAATTTACCTTCTTAGAAGATAATAATTTTGACACTTCAAACATCCATATTGCCCTTGTTGGAGACCTTTATCATGGAAGAACTGTTCACTCAAAAGCTAATGGCCTCACCCTGTTTAACAACGTAAAAGTAGACCTCATTGCTCCCCCAGAATTATCGATGCCTGAATATTATGTTGAGAAGATGAGAATAAATGGATTTGAAATACGCCTTTTTGATTCTATTGAAGAGTATTTATTGCAAAGTGATATTTCCTCTAAATGGTATTTTACACGACCACAACTAGAGAGGATGGGTGAAAAGATCCTAAAAAGAGAAGTTGAATTACGTGGTAAAGTTACCCTCAAAAAAGAATATCTAGAGAAAATTCCCCTTGATGCAAAATTTTATCATCCCCTCCCTCGTCATAGAGTGCATCCAACTATTCCAACCTTTGTCGATGAAACTTCTTTCAATGGATATGAACGTCAATCAATTAACGGAATGTATGTACGTATTGTCCTCCTCGCTATGATAAGCGGGAAAATAGGATCTGATTTCACGGGTCCAATCAGTGTCTATGAGCGAAATGATGAAGAATATATTATCGAAGTTCCCCAAATAGAGAGACCAAAGCAGGATGATAATGTGAGTGAAGGTGTGCGCCCTATTCGTAATGGGATTGTGATAGATCATATTGGAAGGGGAGAAGAACCCACTGTAATAAGAAAACATATGGCTCTTATCATAAAAGTCTTGAATTTAGACAATGAAAGGGGAGGCGAATGGGTTTCTACAAGTAAAAAAGAGGGACATGCATCAAAAGGGATAATTTTCAGACCAGATATTAAAGAATTTAGCCGCAAAGAATTAAAAAGACTCGCAGCTGTTGCTGCAGGTGCTACCCTTAACATTATCGTTGATGGAAACATTGAAGCTAAATACCGAACTCATCTGCCCCCTAGAATCTATAACTTTGATGATTTAGCATGTACCAATGTTGCGTGTATATCACACCCATCCCATGATGAAGGAGTTCCTGCAAGATTTCAGAGAACAAAAGATAATAAATATGTATGTGCATATTGTCAAAATGAACACGATTACCACACAATTTGGAGATAACATATGAAAAGTATAAGTGAAATTCAAGAGACCTATGGAAGAGAAATTGCATTAAAAGCACTTAAAATGGAAGCGATAAAGCTCTCCCCTCAAGACCCATTTAGATGGGCTAGTGGCTATAGAATGCCCATTTATAATGACAACAGAAGATTACTAGCAGATAGTGAAGCAAGGAAGATTATCGCAAAAGGATTTAAAGAACTTATTGAAACACTTGATACACCCTTTTCTGTGATAGGAGGGACAAGTACAGCAGGAATTCCTCATGCAACAACATTAAGTGACCTACTCAATCTGCCCCTTGTCTATGTTCGCTCTAGCGGAAAAGATCATGGAATGAAAAATAAAATTGAAGGAATTGGTCCATCTCTTTCATTAAAAGGTAAAAGGGTACTTTTAATTGAAGATTTAATATCGACAGGAGGCTCTTCCATTGCAGCTGTCCAAGCTCTAAGGGAAGAAGGAGCTATTGTTCCCTACTGTCTT
>CAYZUR010000385.1:0-2356 GCA_964481535.1 uncultured Spirochaetaceae bacterium
TACCTTAAAGATCACAATAAAAAGACTCCTGTTATCTTTGAAGCAGATGAAGATGCTGAATATGATGAAGTATATGAAATTGATCTAAGTAGTATTAGACCAACAATTGCATTTCCTCATCTTCCTAGTAACACACGAACAATTGACACCATCAAATCAGATGAAGTGAAAATAGACCAAGTTGTTATTGGTTCTTGCACTAATGGAAAGCTCAGTGATCTTAGAGTTGCTGCTGGTATATTAAAAGGGAAAAAAGTAGCATCAGGTGTGAGAGCACTCGTATTTCCTGCTACTCAACAAATATATCTCGATGCAATGGAAGAAGGACTATTAAAGATCTTTGTCGAAGCAGGTGTTGCAGTAAATACTCCAACATGTGGTCCATGTCTTGGTGGACATCTAGGCATCCTAGCTGACAAAGAGAGAGCTATTGCAACAACAAACAGGAACTTTGTCGGACGAATGGGACACCCTGGAAGTGAAGTATATCTAGCGAGCCCTGCAGTTGCAGCAGCAAGTGCACTCACTGGCTACATTACTGACCCAGAATCACTTAAGGAGAATAACTAAATGAACGCACATGGAAAAGCTTTTAAATATGGTGATAACGTTGATACAGATGTAATCATCCCAGCTCGTTATTTAAATACTTCAGATGCAAAAGAGTTAGCAAGTCACTGCATGGAAGATATAGACCAAGAATTTGTAAAAAATGTTAAGGTTGGCGATATCATGGTTGCTAATAAGAATTTTGGATGTGGGTCTAGTCGTGAACATGCTCCACTAGCAATTAAAACCTCTGGAATTAGTTGTGTTATAGCTGCAAGTTTTGCCCGAATTTTTTACCGTAACTCAATTAATATTGGACTTCCTATCTTGGAATGTCCTCAAGCAATAGAAGGAATTAAAAGTGGAGATGTTCTCAATGTTGATTTTAAAACAGGAGAAATCTGTAACGAAACAACAGGAGCTTGTTTTAGAGCTGAACCATTTCCTCCATTTATCCAAGAGATGATTGCAGCAGATGGCCTTGTAAATTATTTGAAAAAAGGGATGAACACATGAAATTGAAGATAGCGGTAATTCCAGGTGATGGCATCGGGCCTGACATAGTAAGTGAAGGACTCAAGGTATTGGGAGAAGTGGCAATGGCTTTTGGGCATCGCCTCGATTTTTCTTTCTACCTTGCTGGTGGGGCTGCCCTTGATGCAATGAATATTCCTCTTCCAGAATCTACCATACTTGGATGTAAAGATGCAGATGCAGTTCTTCTAGGGGCAGTTGGTGGGCCTGCTTGGGATCACCTCAGTGGTGAATTACGACCTGAACAAGCTTTATTAGGATTAAGAGGTGCTCTAGGGCTCTTTTGCAACCTTCGTCCAGCTATATTGTACCCACAACTAGCATCCGCTTGTCCTTTAAAAGAGGAGCTCATTGAAGGCGGCCTTGACATCATGGTAGTAAGGGAACTTACCGGAGGAATCTACTTCGGTAAAAGAGAACTCAGCAGTGATGGAAAAAGCGCATACGATACTATGCAATATAGTGTAAGTGAAGTTGAACGCATTGCTATCAAAGCATTCGAAATTGCTATGAATCGAGAAAAGAGAGTAGTAAGTATAGATAAAGCAAATATCTTAGAATCTTCTCGTCTTTGGAGAAAAACAGTTGAAGAGGTAGCAACCAGATATCCTGAAGTAACCCTTTCTCATATGTATGTAGATAATGCAGCAATGCAATTAGTGAGAAATCCTCGTCAGTTTGATGTAATTGTTACTACAAACATGTTTGGAGATATCATTAGTGATGAAGCGAGTATGATAACAGGAAGCATTGGAATGCTTCCATCAGCCTCACTCAAAGAGGATGATTTTGGGATGTATGAACCTATTCATGGTTCTGCCCCTGATATCGCAGGACTCGATAAAGCAAATCCCATTGCAACTATTCTATCTGTTGCGATGATGTTACGTCATTCATTTCATTTGGAAGAAGAAGCTCTTTCTATTGAGAAAGCAGTTTCTACAGTCTTAGAAAAAGGCTATAGAACAGGTGATATCTTCTCTAAAGAGATGAAATTAATAGGAACGAAAGAAATGGGTTCATTAATAGCCCAAGAAATTGTTAATACAAATAAAAAATAGAAAGTGATAGATGAGGAGAAAAGACGATGAGTGAGCAATTAGTATATTTAGATGGTGAATATGTTCCAATGAGTGAAGCGAAGGTTCCTGTTCTTGATCATGGACTTCTTTATGGAGATGGTATTTTCGAAGGAATCAGAGCATATAATGGAAGAGTCTTTAAATTAACAGAACACTTAAAAAGGTTTTTTAGTGCGGCAAAAGCGATTCGT
>CAYZUR010000386.1:0-2353 GCA_964481535.1 uncultured Spirochaetaceae bacterium
AGAGGATAGGAAAGAGCATGTACAGCTGTTGTTCCAGATGAGGCAATACAGGCTCCTCCATAATAGGAAGCCATCATCATCGCCGATCTTGCCTCTATGTTGGAGCCATCATCGTATGCCGCTTGTAAGCTGTTCAATGCAAGAGTCATCCCCTTTAGAGCCATCGTATCTGAATAGGGATTACTTTTTTTTGAAATATAACACTCAAGGAGATGACAAAAGGCATCCACACCTGTGGCAGCGGTAATCGTAGGAGGAAGAGAGAGTGTCAGTTCTGGATCGAGAATAACACTATCAGGCATGAAGAATTCACTTACCAGCCCAACTTTGACTTCCTCCTCTCGTAACGCTATTATTGAGTTTGGGGTAGCCTCAGAACCCGTTCCAGCAGTTGTAGGCAACATAATAACAGGAATACCCCTGATAGGAAGTATCTCATTTCTCAAAGATCTAACAGTACTATTTGAGTTCAGAAGATGAGAAATCAATTTAGCTGTATCGAGAACACTGCCACCACCGACAGCTATTATCTGACTGACAAAAAGACCTTTATAGTGCTCTAGTATATTTTGAATATCATCTTCAAAGGGCTCAGTCGGGATATCATCCACAACAACGAGCTTTTCTTCATATTCACTCAGCTGAAAGAGGATCTTATCGAGGATTCCTGCATTCTTAACACCCTGATCCGATAGCACGAGGATGGACTTGGTAGAACTATCCTCATCACTAATAATCATATCAGCCAAGGTTTTCGCAGTGCCCGGGCCGAATATTACATGTCTGGGTGATTTAAATGAAAATGTGGTATTAAACATAATTTTCTCCATAAATATTTTTTCCTGTAATAAAGTCGAATAATTGTTCCAAAGTCTTTGGATCACCAAAACTTCCTGATTTTGAAATGAAATAGATTGGCTTATTAAAAAGACTTCCATGTAAAGAACCGAAAGGGATTCCTGAAAGAACCTCTCCTAGGTACTCAACGCCTTCAACGTCTAATGCCTTCATGATTTTTGACGAAGTATCGCCGCCAATAATAATAATTGCTTCAATGTGTTTTTTTATATAAATAGATCGTACTAATTGACCAAAAAATGTCGATATAGATCCAGCTAATTGTCTCTCAATATCTACACTCTGATATTCCTCATTATCCTGTTGAGCCACTGTTTGAATGAGAAATGCACCTTCTTTACATGTATCACTTACAATAGATTGGGCTCGCTCCATTTCATCAACAGGATTATTCACTATGTTTTTTTCATAAAGCTGGACTAAAAATACATTTCTATTCTTTACAATCATTTCAGTCTGTTTTCTGCTAATACCCATTCTGCTTCCGTTAATAATAAGAACTTTTTCAGGAAGAACAGGATGGAGAATTGAACCATCTTGGTTTTTGATTTTCTCTCCAGCTAATACATCTGCTAATCCGGAAGAGCCAACTAGTAAAAGATTATCGATGTTTTTGAGTACTGAAATAGCCTTTAGATCATTTTTTGATTCTGCGTCACATATGATATATTTGTACCCGTTGGAAATTAACATTTCAATCATTTTTTTTAATTCAGAAAAAGGTTTATTCAAATCTTCAACACGTAGAACCACGGAATGATTGATGCCATTAGAGAGAAAATGATCTGGGATATAGGAAGATTTAACGGGATTAAGTATGTCCTTCCCTGATTCACAATTGTGAATCAAGATTTCTCCTATAAAGCAATTCCCTCCCTTTACAGTTCTTTTGTTATCTGGAGCGGAAGGTGCAATAATTGCTGCAGGACAATCTAGAGCGTCAAGAAGAGCATCTATTTCCCCTTTTATATTGCCCCTCATCGTAGAATCAATTTTTTTATAGAATTTGGTAATCCCTTTTGCCTTACATTCTATAGCAGATTGGAATACACGATTATATGCTTTTTCAGAATTCAAATAACGTGAATCATTGTTTATTACAACAACATTTGCATCATCAGGAACATCAAGATGTTCGGTGCTAAGAGAGAGATATACACTATGACCTGCTTTGTGATACTGGATACCAGTATCACTAGCTCCAGTTAGATCATCAGCAATGATGCATATTATTGGATTCATATACATTATTAGTTCATTTCCCGTGCCAATTACGTATCGTTTAACAAATAAAATATGATATATATACAGTATAATGATTTAGTATACATGTAAACAATAAAAACTAAAATTTATTAATTGTCTTTTTCAAAGAATTAGTGTATTTTGCACCAGCTGTTGGTGCAATATGAGAAATTATTACTCTTTTTTTTCAGACACTGCTTCCCTTAGAATTTCACTAATTGACAACTTTGAAAATAGCAATTAGGGTTTA
>CAYZUR010000387.1:0-2340 GCA_964481535.1 uncultured Spirochaetaceae bacterium
TGAACAAAACTTCAGGTCCAATAAATTCTATTTCATCTCCAAGGGAGAGTTTATTCTTTAAGTCTAGTTCAAAACGATTAGATGATACATGTTTTTCTACTGTTCCAATAAGAAGGTATTCTCTTAGGTAGGTAGTCTCGGTAGGTTTTTCTATATCATCTTTGCTAAAGAAAAATCCTGTCGAATATTCTCTATGTGATACACTATTTAACTCTTCTCTATACAACAGAGCCTCTTTTTCATCCCCGCCATGCTCAATCACATCAATTGCTTTTCTATATGCTCGAGTGACTGTAGCTACATAATAGAGACTTTTCATTCGCCCTTCTATTTTAAGGGAGTCAACTCCAGCATCTTTTAATTCTCTTAAGTGTTCTATCATATTCAGGTCTTTCGAACTAAGGATTGTAGAGTAGCCATCTTCTTCAATAACAGGGAAATATTCTCCCGTGCGTGTCTCTTCTTCAATGTAGAACTCTTTAGGCTCTCTCTTTTCTAATATATTGTACTTCCACCTACAGGTGTGGGCACAGTCTCCTTCATTAGCGCTCCTGTCACTCAAGTGAGCACTTAAGAAACACCTCCCTGAGTAGGCCATACACATAGCGCCATGGACAAATGTTTCTATTTCTATTTCTGGTACTGCATCTTTTATTCGTTTGATATCATCAATTGAAACTTCTCTCCCTAAGATGATCCTACTAAATCCCAACTCTTTGTATGCCATCACGGCTCCACTATTGAGAGTATTTGCTTGGGTGGAGAGGTGGAGATGGATGTCGTCCCCTAGAGTCTTCTTTAGGAGCATTGCTGGACCTAGATCACTCACAATATAGGCATCAAAGGGGTATTCTTTTACATCATTAACAGAAGAGGCAAATTCTCTGTAATCCTCTTCATGAAAAAATCTATTCACTGCACCGTAGAGTTTTTTATTTCCTTTTACCCGTATGAGATCTTCAACTGAGGCAAGGTCAACATTACTCGCTCTATCCCTAAGAGAGAATCCTTTTACTCCAATGTAGGCAGCATCTGCTCCAAAGGAATAGGCATATTGTAATTTTTGTAATGATCCAGCTGGGCTAAGTAATTCCATCATTTATCCTTTAATCAGTTTTGGGGCAGAATCAAAAATATAGGGAAGTGCCTCATCAAAACTCCCAACAGGATGGAAGGTGATCCCTTCAGTAATTTCACTATCTAATTCATCAAGATCTCGCTTGTTATGTTTAGGGATGATGATGGTTGTAATATTATTTCTTCTTGCAGCAAGTACTTTCTCTTTTAATCCTCCAATAGGCATCACTTTTCCTATGAGGTCAAGTTCTCCTGTCATTGCAAGGTGCTCTTTTATTGCTGTGTTTGTAATAAGAGAGAAGAAGGTTGTTGCCATAGTAATACCAGCACTTGGTCCATCTTTAGGTGTTGCCCCTTCTGGAACGTGGAGGTGAATTGAGTGAGTGTCGAACCATGTTACATCGAGGCCATATTTTTGGCTAATACTTTTGAGGTGGGTGAGGGCAATGCTTGCTGATTCCTGCATCACTTCCCCAAGTTTTCCAGTCAGTTTTAATTCACCCTTACCAGGGTAGCTTACTGCCTCTATGATGAGGGTATCACCCCCCATGCTTGTCCAAGCAAGTCCAACTGCCATTCCCGGTCTGTCAGCTTTCTTAATTTCATCTTCATAGAAGTATGGTTTTCCTAAATATTGACTCATTCGTTTTTGTGTTATTTTCACTGGGGGAGTTACATGTCCTTCAACAATTTCTCTTGCAACTTTTCGGTGAATTTTATCTAAAGATTTTTCATAGTTACGTACTCCCGCTTCACGGGCATAGCTATCGGCAATTTCATTAAGAATTGTTTTTGAGTATGAAACTTCACTTTTTAGAAGTCCATGCTTTTTTAAACTCTTAGGAACAAGATATTTTCTCCCTATCGCTAACTTCTCTTTAGATGTGTAGCCACTTAATGAGATGACTTCCATTCTGTCGAGGAGGGCTCGAGGGATAGTTTCGAGTGAGTTTGCTGTAACAATAAAGAGAATTTGCGATACATCAAAGGGAAGGTCTAGGTAGTGATCACGGAATGAAAAGTTTTGTTCACTATCGAGCACTTCTAATAGAGCAGAAGCTGGGTCTCCTTGATAAGAAGTTCCCATTTTATCAATTTCATCAATCAAAAAGACAGGGTTCTTTTTCTTTACAGTTTTTAGTCCTTGAATAATTTTACCAGGCATAGCACCTATGTAGGTTCTTCGGTGTCCTTTAATTTCTGCTTCATCTCTCATTCCACCTACACTGAATCGATAATATTCCTTCTTTAGGGCACTAGCAA